>DKLU01000197.1 GCA_002455915.1 Chryseobacterium sp. UBA6632 | reverse complement strand
AATACAAATAATTACCTTGTTTTAGCTTATTCTGAAGATAATACCATCGTTAAAAGAATCGCTTTACCGGCAAGCAATTCACAAACTTGTAACAACGCAGATCCGGGGAGCAATCCTGGAGATATTGGCTGTGTTACTTTTCAGTACGCAGGGCAATCGGTTATATATAATACAGTGAGAGGTAATGACGGAAAAGTTTGGTTACAGCAAAACTTAGGAAGTACCAAAGTAGCGGAGAGTCTTACCGATGAGAATGATTACGGAGACTTCTTCCAATGGGGAAGATGGGCAGACGGACATCAAAAAAGAAATTCACCATTAATCGGAACTCCTCCTAATCCAAATAATCCTCAGGGAATTGCCAACGGAAGTACTTCTTTCTATTCAGCGGGTTACAATTCAGCTTCAAATTGGTGGAAAAACGGGGCAACAACTGACAAATGGGACGGAGAAACCGCATCTTCAGCAAGCAGCACAACGGGAGTTGACCCTTGTAAAGCTATCGGAACCAACTGGAGATTGCCTACAGTAGATGAGATTGAAAATATTTTAAGTGTAGAAAACATTACAAATACAAGCTCGGCATTGGCAAGTAATTTAAAATTTGTTCCTGCCGGATATAAAGATTACAGCGGAATTTTCGATCCAGGAGTGAGACTTTATTTATGGTCTTCACAGGAACATTTAATCTTACTACAGCAGCAGTAACTACCGAAACAGGAATCACTAAAAAGTATTTCACCAGTTATAATGACGCCCTTGTAGAAATTAACGAAATTCCGAATCCGCTAGCCTATATTTCAGCCAACGGAACGGCGTATATTAAAGTCATCAACAGCAATGGTTGCGGAAGTATTGCGAAAGTAAATTTAAATGTTATTCCGCCTGTTTATTCTACGATATTGAAAGATCAGATCATTTGTATTGAAAATACTACCACTCTTGATGCTGGGGCTGGTTTTACCTCTTATCTATGGAGTACAGGAGCGACTACACAAAGCATTAGCAATGTTGGAGTTGGAACCTATTGGGTTGATCTGAAAACCGGAGACTGCGTTTTGAGACAGGAGGTGAAAGTCATCCCTTCAGAATCTCCCGTAATCAAGGAAATTCATCAGGAAGGAAATACCGCAACTGTTGAGGTAAAAGGCGGAAAATCTCCTTATCAATATTCATTAGACGGAATTAAATGGCAGGAATCTAATGTATTTTCAAACTTAATAAGAGGCAAAAATACGTTTTACGTGAAAGATTTTTACAATTGTGATCCTGTTGTCGTAACCGTTACAGTACCGAATCTGGTGAATGTAATTACTCCAAACGGTGATGGATACAACGATACAATTAATTATTCTGAACTTGGTTACAAGAAAAATTTATCATTCGTGATCTACGACCGATACGGGAATAAAATTTTTGAAGGAAACGCGTTCAACAATTATACATGGGACGGAACCATTCAGGGAAGAAAAGTACCTACCCAAACCTATTGGTATCATATTTCGTGGGACGAACCATCGAAAAAAGATAACCCTCAAATTAAACTCACAGGTTGGATTTTGATGAAAAATAGAGATTGATAAGGTTGGAAGCCGGAGGATGGAAGAAAGGAAGTGATGATGTTCATAAGAAAAAGATCTTTCTTTGATTCTGAGTTTCTTTACACTTTCAGCATCCTGCCTCAAACTTCCCGCTAAATAAAAAAGTCTTTAAGCTCAGTGCTTAAGGACTTTTTTTTCGCCTTTAAACAATATTTTCAATCAACCTACGATAATATACTGTACCACATTTAAAAACTTTAACCAGTTTATTCAAATTACCCTTTACAATATAAAGGTATTGCGGGAAAAATTCATTTTCCGTTCATCTAAATTGGTCTAAAGAAAATTATATTTAATATTTTTAGATTTTCATCACATTAAACACCTATAAATGCAGACATTATCCTTGAAAATTGCCACTTCCGCAGCAGCAATTTGTTTCAGCACAATCGTTTTTGCGCAACAAAAGTACTCGGTAAGCGGCACTGTAAAAGATAAAAAGAATGGAGAATTATTAATCGGCGTCACCGTGAAGGTTGCCGAAGATCCCACGATTTCAGTGGTTGCCAACGAGTACGGTTTTTATTCTTTATCGCTTCCGAAAGGAACTTACAACCTGATTGTATCCAATCCGGGATATAAAGATTTTCAGCAAAGCATCAATGTTGAAGATAATATCAAACAAAATCTCGAACTGAGCTCCGGAGAGGAAGAAGAAAAAACAGAGGAAAGAACGGGAAAAATTGATGAAGTCGTGATTTCCGGCGTTAAAAAAGATAAAAACCTCACCTCCGCACAAATGGGGATGGAAACGTTAAGCATCAAAAACATCGAAAAACTTCCCGTTTTGTTTGGTGAAAAAGATGTAATGAAGACGATTCAGCTTTTGCCGGGAATTAAAAGTAATGGTGAAGGAAGCAGCGGTTTCAGCGTAAGAGGCGGCGCATCAGATCAAAATTTAATATTGTTGGATGAAGCACCTGTTTATAATGCTTCTCACTTATTAGGCTTCTTCAGTACATTCAACAGTGATGCATTGAAAGATGCAAGCATCATTAAAGGAAATAGCCCGGCACAATACGGAGGTCGACTTTCTTCTGTGATGGATGTTAAAATGAAGGACGGAAATAACAAAGATTATAACGTAAACGGAGGAATTGGTTTAATCAGCAGCCGATTGAGCGTAGAAGGGCCTATTCAAAAGGAAAAATCATCTTTTATCGTTTCGGGAAGAAGAACGTATGCCGATTTATTTTTAAAATCGACGGATGATTTTAAAGACAGTAAGCTTTATTTTTATGATTTAAATTTAGAGGCAAATTATCAGATTAATGATAACAACCGCCTTTATTTATCAGGATATTTCGGAAGAGATGTTTTGGGATTGGGCGACACTTTTTCAACCGATTGGGGAAATACGACGGCAACTCTTCGTTGGAACAGCATCATTAACAGTAAATTATTCTCAAATACATCATTAATTTATAGTAATTATAACTATAACGTAAGTTTAACCAGCAACGACAATACTTTCGGACTGGATTCCCAGATTGAAGACTGGAATTTAAAGCAGGATTTCACATGGTTTGCGGGAAATAAACATTCGGTTCGTTTTGGTTTACAATCTATTTATCATACAATTACACCAAGCAGCGCTTCAGGAACGAGTGTAAGCAGTTTTCCGAGAAACCCCAGATCTTCATGGGAAAACGCGCTTTACATCAATGATGATTTTAAAGCAACTGAAAAATTAACCCTAAATTATGGATTAAGACTTTCGATGTTCAGTGTTTTGGGCGGAGATACCTTCAATACTTATGAAAACGGAAATCTTATCGGTTCTGAGTTTTTGGAGAAAGGAAAATTCGGGAAAACGTATGTGAATGTAGAGCCAAGAATTAGTGCTAATTATAGAATTAATGAAGTGAGCAGCATTAAAGGAGGTTATTCCAGAAACACGCAGAATCTTCATTTATTAAGCAACAGCGGCAGCGGAAATCCTACCGACCAATGGATTGGAAGCAGCTACAGCGTAAAACCTGAAATTGCAGATCAGGTA
>DKLU01000067.1 GCA_002455915.1 Chryseobacterium sp. UBA6632 | reverse complement strand
AATAAAATCATTTTTTTCATGATGGTAAGATACAAAAAAGCCCGAGAAATCTCAGGCTTTAGCTATATTGCAGTGAATATTCTGGCTGTTTATATATTTCAAAGAGAAAAACTTTGTTTCTATTTATTATCATAAAGCTGAAGTATTTTCAAAAGATCATCATCAGTCTTCCATGAATTAACTAGGGCCATAAGATCGGGGTATGCTGCGAATCTTGTTTTCAGGCTGTTTTTAAGTCCAGGATTAAAAAATCCGGATTCATTGATAATCTTTCCGTTTTTATCATCGACAAGAAAATCTGCTTTGGTAATAATCCCGGTTCCATAAGGATAAAACCTATACCAATTCATGTTTTTGCCCTCATACAAAATTTCAATAAGACCGCCTTTAATCTCCATTCTTCCCACGGACGCATAATATTCGTGGCTAATGTTGTTTTCGTCTGTAATTTTGATATATTCAACATCTTTTGGCTCTACCCAGGTTTCTACGCCATTGTCGTCTCTCATCTTCATCTTAAACATTATAGTGGCGATATAATACTTTGTATTCGAGAATTTTCCTACATTTCTGATTCTTGTCCTGATAGTATCGCCGGGCGTTTTTAAAGTATATTCTGCCGGAAAATATCTTTTATCATCTTTCTGCTGGGAAAATAAAAGTCCGAAGCAAATGAATAGCAGTAAAAATGCTGTTTTTTTCATAATCAATAATTAAAAATCCGGAAGATTCCGGGCTGTAGATATAATATAATAATATTTTAGTTATTAATATACTTTTCAAAAATTCTTGAGAAATCTTTTTGATTATACTTATCGAAACTATTCGTGTTCCACGCAAAAACATACTCGTTGATTGCTCTTAATTCCTGACTTTTAGAGACGTTTTCCTGCTTTCCGGAAGCTATACTTGTGATTGCTTTTTGGATGCTGTCATTAGAAAAATTCAACAAAGAATGATTGTGATGAACTTCCTGCTGAATCGCCAAAAGAGCCTTATAAAGATCTTTTAACTGATCGATTTGTCCTTTCGCAACGCTGATCATTAATGGAACATTCCCAATATTGAATGAAATTTCAACATCTAAATCTATTGTTCCGGCAGTCTGCAATGCGATATTCGAAAAAGGAAACTGATAATATTCGTATCTCTTCAAAATTCTCTTTTTATCCAACGCACTTGCTCCGTCGATATGAATTAATGCTCTGTTTGTAAAGCAGTATTCATCTCTTTTAGATTTAATCAAGAAGAAAATTTTCTCATTGTCTTCGGATAAAATATAATCATCAGAATCTACTTTATCATAATCGTGAGAAGGAATAATTTTACCAATATCTCCTAGTCCTAACGCTTCTGCAGCTAATTTTTTAAACATCGTTTTTTTGAATTTTTAAAAGTTTATTTAGTGGAATAAAATTAAGAAAATATGTGAGATAAAAAAGAAAGCCACAGATAAAAAATCTATGGCTCCTTCTATTTTTAAACTTTGTCAAAGATTAAAACTTTGACAAACTGACATCTTACAATTAAATGTGAATCACTTCTCCGTAAGCAGCAGCAGCAGCTTCCATGATAGCTTCAGAAACTGTCGGGTGCGGGTGAATAGATTTGATGATTTCGTGACCTGTAGTCTCTAATTTTCTAGCAACAACAGCCTCAGCCACCATATCTGTAACACCTTCTCCAATCATGTGGCAACCTAACCATTCACCATATTTAGCATCGAAAATAACTTTAACAAAACCGTCTGTATTTCCGTTTGCAGTCGCTTTTCCACTTGCAGAAAGAGGGAATTTACCAACTTTGATTTCGTAACCTTTTTCTTTAGCCTGCTTTTCTGTAAGACCAACAGAAGCAACTTCCGGGTGACAATACGTACATCCAGGGATATTGCCATAGTCGATTTTCTCAACGTGAAGTCCTTTGATTTTTTCAACGCAAGTGATCCCTTCAGCAGAAGCAACGTGTGCCAAAGCCTGAGTAGGAATTAAATCTCCGATTGCATAATATCCAGGAACCGAAGTTTCGTACCATTCGTTTACCAAAACTCTACCTTTATCTGTCTGGATTCCCACTTCTTCAAGACCGATGTTCTCGATGTTTGCAGCAATTCCAACAGCAGATAATAAGATATCAGCTTCAAGAACGATATTTCCTTTTGCAGTTTTTACAGTAGCTTTTACGCCTTCTCCGCTTGTGTCAACACTTTCTACAGAAGCATTTACCATGATTTCGATTCCTGACTTTTTCAGAGATTTTTCTAAGTGCTTAGAAACATCCTCATCCTCTACAGGAACGATGTTTGGCATAAATTCAACAACAGTTACTTTTGTACCCATTGTGTTATAGAAATCAGCAAACTCTACCCCAATAGCTCCAGAACCTACAACGATCATAGATTTTGGCTGCTCAGGAAGAGATAATGCCTGTCTGTATCCGATTACTTTTTTACCATCCTGAGGCAAGTTTGGTAATTCTCTAGAACGAGCTCCAGTCGCGATAATGATGTGATTACCTGTATATTCAGTTACTTTTCCTTCGTTATCTGTAACAGAAACTTTTTTACCTTTTTGTACTTTTGCAGTACCTAAAATAACATCGATTTTGTTCTTTTTCATCAAGAACTCAATCCCTTTGCTCATTTTGTTGGCAACTCCACGGCTTCTTTGGATTACATTAGGAAATTCAAAACTTCCCTCAACTTTATTTAAACCATAATCTTCAGCGTGATTGATATAATGAAAAACCTGAGCCGACTTCAACAAAGCTTTAGTTGGAATACATCCCCAATTAAGGCAAATTCCTCCTAAATTTTCTTTCTCGATAATTGCGGTTTTAAAACCCAATTGTGCCGCTCTGATTGCAGTAACATATCCACCAGGACCACTTCCGATGACAATAATATCGTAATTCATTAGTTTAAAATTTTTATGCGAATTTAAGGAAAAATATTGGATGAAGCACGTTTCTGTAAATCTGTAAAGCAATGCATAATAAGTCCCATTTCATTTAATATAAAACAAAAAAAAGAGAACAACTAAGTATTCTCTTTTAATAAATTTTATTTTTAATTGAAAACTTCACAAAATTAAATAATTCTAATTAAACCTAATTAATTGACTTATTTGTATAAATTAGCAAATATTACATCTTTTTAAGCAATTGTTTTTGGCTTCTGTATTTTTCATTTAAAGCCTTTAACTGATCTTGTTTCATTTTTTTTGTTGCCAAAGGATGATTCAAGATCAACTTTTTTTCCTGATTATATCTCTTGTCAAGCTCTTTAGATTTAATCGCAATCAGTTCGCTTTTCGAAGGATGAGGCGGCGGCGTGGGATGTTTTTGTGCAAAAGCACTTGTTGATAAACCGACTAATAAAATGGTTGATATAAATAACTTTTTCATGACATTTAAATTTTTGAATGATTTTAGTTAAATACTGTTTTTCAATTAAATTCATTCGATTTCGATGTGAATATTACATATATCGTACCATATTTATTTTTGATGATAATTTATTCAATTTCAATGTTCTGCTTCAATGGCAAATTCTTAGAAGAATTTCCGACAAAAATTCGATAGGTTCCTTTTTCTACAATCCAATTCATTTTCTCATCTAAAAACTGTAATTCTTTCACAGGAACTTCAATCGAAATTTGCTTTGATTCTCCCGCTTTTAGTTCTACTTTTTGAAAACCTTTCAACTCAATAATCGGTCTTGAAACCGAAGCTAGCAAGTCTTTTACATACAATTGAACAACTTCACTTCCTGCCTTTGAACCTGTATTTTTCACATTCACTTTCGCAATAATCGTATCATTTTCAGTAAATTTTAATTGATTTAATTGTAAATCAGAAATTTCGAAAGTCGTATAACTCAATCCAAAACCGAAAGGATACAACGGTTCTCCACTCAAATCATGATAATCATTCCCTCTTCCCGTCGGATGATGATTGTATGTCAAAGGTAATTGCCCTTCTTCGATTGGGAACGTAATTGGCAATTTTCCAGAAGGATTTTCTGCGCCGAAAAGTACTTTTGCAACGGCATTTCCGCCTTCTTCACCGGGATACCAAACATCTAAAATTGCTCCGACTTTATCTTTCCAATTCGTCGTTTTTATCGCAGAACCACCGACTAAGACAACCGCTGTAGGGTTTAATTTTGAAACTTCCTGAATAAATTGTTCCTGATTTCCGGGAAGACTCAGTGAAGAACGATCCTGAAATTCTCCTTCATGAATTCCTGCTGTCACGATGATGTAATCTGCATTTTGAGCAAGCTTCAAAGCATCATTAAAATCTTTTTGATAATCATTTAAACCATAATTCCAAATCAATTCGATGTTTGCTTCTCCTCTATTTTCATGAAATTCTACAACGATATTCTGTTTTTGACCTTTAATAAAATCTACGTCAACAGTTTTTGTTGAATAACTCAACTTTTCCCAATTATCAATTAATAATTCCCCATTTAAAAACAGTCTGAAACCATCATTTCCACGAAGTCCCAATTGATATTTTCCTGAATTCGGAGCTTCCAATTTTCCTGTCCAACGAACGCTATAATTGTCGGGTTGCAGTTTTTCAGGATTTGGAGAATATAAAGTCCATTTGAAATTTAATTGTTCGTCCTGTTTTTCAAATGCAGGATTTCCTTTTAAATCTGAATTAGAAAAATAATTTCCTTTTAATCCTTTTTGATTTTCAGAAGATAAAAATTCAGTCGGAACCGTTACAAATTGCTTCAAATTCCAATCAATTCCTTTTGAATAATTGACTTCAACATTTTTATTTTTAATGAAATTTTTAATCCCATCCAAAATGCTTACTTTTTTATTTCCCGGTCCTGAGTAACCACCCAATCTTGCATCAACAGCATCAGTTCCAACCACTAAAATCTTTTTATAATTTTCCGAAATCGGAAGTGTTTGATTATTATTTTGAAGTAAAACAAAAGATTCAATCGCTGTCTTTTCCGCTAAAGGTTTATGATTTATTTTCTTTAATTCATCAATGTCTTTGTTGGAAACATAAGGGTTTTCAAACAAACCTAATTCAAATTTTGCTCTCAAAACTCTTGCTACCGCATCATCAATTCTTTCCTTCAAAATTCGTCCATCCAAAAACGGCGGAATAAACAATTTGTAATGTTGATATTCAGTCTGAAAAATTACATCAAGTCCAGCGTTGATCGCCTGTGCAGAAGCATCATCATAATCTTTTGCCGTAAAATGCAGAACGTTTGCTCCACCAACTGCACTTGCATCGCTAATCACGAAACCGTTGAAATTCCATTCTTTTTTTAATTTTTCGGTCAACAACCAATGATTAGCTGTCGAGGGTCGGCCATCCAATAAATTATAGGAAGTCATCACAGAACGACTTTTTCCTTGTTGAAAGGCTTTTTGAAAAGAAATTAAATGTGTTTCCTCCAAATATCTTTTGCTCCAATGAATTGGATATGAATCTCTTCCACCTTCACCAACATTCGCTAAAAAATGCTTCGGAGTTGTAATAATTCCCTGATTTTCAAAAGAACTTACAAAATTCACTCCCATCACAGAAGTTAAAAATGGATCTTCGCCATAAGTTTCCTCGGTTCTTCCCCATCGAACATCACTTGCCAAATTCACAACCGGCGTTAAAATCTGACGAATTCCTCTCAATCTCGACTCTTTTGCTATCGCTGTCGAAACTTGTTTCATTAATTCAGGATTGAAAGTTGCCGACAAACCGATCGCTTGTGGAAAAGCAGTCGCACCTTCACGCATCAATCCGTGCAAAGCCTCATCAAAAGGGATAATTGGGATTCCCAATCGAGATTCTTCCACAAAATATTTTTGAATCGCATTGATTTTTTTTGCCAGTCTTTCCGCATCTTCATTCGCATTGTATTTCAATAATTGTCCAGCAACTCCACCTCCTTGATTTCCCGCACTTACCTGCAATCCGAAAATTCCGTGAGCATATTGACCTTTCGGAACGTTATCCAAATCTCCCGGAATCATAAAGCATTGCCAGAATTTTTCTTCAGGAGTCATGCGTTTAAGCAAATCCTGAACCCTTGCTTCAATCGGTTGTTTTGGATCTTTATATAATGGTTTTTGAGCTGAAATAATTACAGAATTCAATAATGAAATTGCTATGATTTTAAAACGAAATTTAAAGTGCATAAATAATTTGATTTAATTATGGTTCTTTTGTCTTGAAACAGAAGAACCAAAAATTCAAGACTTGGAACTCTTCGCTAAAATTAAAATCTGTTCACTAAAAATTCTAAAACTCGCGCGAATTGATGTTTGTTTTTCAGTTCAACATTTGTGTCGCGCTCAAACAGTAGAATTTTCTTAACGTTCGCAGAATTTATTTTCTTAACGCTCCGATTTCCTATGTCGTTTAATATAAACATAGTTTACAATTTCAACTATAGGGTAATCTGAATTACCGTTGAATATTTTAATTGACTTCTTTCTTTTGGTAAATTAATTTCAATTGAATTTCCTATTTTTTTCCATTGAATTTTGTTTGACAATCCTAAAATTTTCAAAGATTTTGGCTTAAAATTATCAGGAATTGCAAAACTTAATGTTGATGGAGATTCATAATTTGTTTTTTCATCCAAGTGAAAAATATTCACCGTTTTTCCATCTTTGCTTTGGGTGTAATAAAAATTTCCGTCGTGATAAGGTGCGATACTTCTCGTCGCAAAAACCGCCGACTGGTTTTTATCCATCCAACCTGAAATTTCATTTAATCTTTCATAAACAATCGGATCATAATCTCCATTTGGTCCGGGAGCAATATTCATCAGATAATTTCCACCTCTCGAAATGATTTTCACTAAAGTTTCAATGATTTTTTGAGACGATTTATAATTGTCATTCGGAACATACGAAAACGAATCCCCCATCGTAATGCAGCTCTCCCACGGAATCGAAAGTGCTTTTTCTGGAACGGCTTGTTCGGGAGTCACATAATTTTCCCATTTTCCAGGAACAGTGCGGTCTACAATAATAATTCCGGGTTGATTTTTTCGAGCCATTGTGCCGATTTTATCCATGTCAATATCCTGCTCAACTTTAATCGTTCTTTGCCATTCAACATTTGGATCAATGGTGTGAAACGGACGAACCCAACCTCCGTCTAACCAAAGAATATCGACTTTGCCGTAGTTTGAAGTGATTTCATTTAACTGATTAAAAGTGAAATTTTTGAAATTATTCCATCTTTCAGGGTACTTTTTCGGATCGTAATTTACATTTCGATCTTTTGGTGGGAAGTATGACCACCAATAATCATCGGAATGCCAATCGGGTTTTGAAAAATAGGCTCCGATTTTGAAGCCGTCTTTTCGGAATGTATTGAAAACTTCTTTTACAACATCCGCTTTTGGATTTTTGGAGAAAGGTGTTTTTGATGAAGTTATTTTATAATCAGACTGTTGCGTATCGAACATTGCAAAACCATCGTGATGTTTTGTTGTGAAAACCACATATTTCATCCCAGCTTTTTTGGCTGCATCTGCCCATTTTTGTGGATTGAACTGAGTCGGATTAAAAGTCGACTGAAGATTTTCATAGTTTTTCACATATTCGTAGTAAGATTTTCCGTGTTCAGGTTTTCTTTTCGTCCAATCTTCATCTTCCGGACAAAGGCTCCAACTTTCGACAATTCCCCATTGGCTGTACGTTCCCCAATGCATGAAAAGTCCGAATTTTAAATCCTGCCAATTTTCCAGATTCTGAACAACAAGCGGATCTGTCGGTTTTTGATAACCTTCCGAAACGTTATGAGCCTGTGAAAAAAAAGTGGTTGATATAAGTAATGATGATAAAAATAAGGTTTTCGTTTTTGGTCTGATTGACATTGAAGTTTAGTTTTTGCTAATTTAATCATCATTTATTAAAATTGCAAAGCTTAAATATTTTAGGCTAAAGTTGAGGTTTAGATTAAGATAAATCAAAAATTACTTATAAATTCATAGAAAACTCTTATCATATTTTTATTAAATCTTTAAATGCAAAATCGACTTCAGGATAAGAGAATTTAAAACCACTTTTCATTAATTTTTCAGGATAAACGTTTCTACTTTTTAATAATAATTCCGTTTCTGTATTTAAAAATATGGAAGCGATTTCCAATTGCCAAATAGGTGCATTTAATCCAAATGGAATCTTCATTTGTTTTCTTAATTTTCGCATAAAATCTTCATTAGACAAAGGATTTGGAGCTGTTATGTTGATTTCTCCTGAAATATTTTCACTATTAATTATAAATTCAACAGCTTTACAAAAATCATCAATGTGAATCCAACTTACATTTTGATTTCCTCGTCCTTGCTTTCCTCCTAAGCCGAATTTTGTGATCATTTTTAATTTCGGAAAAGCACCACCGTTATTCCCTAAAACAATGGAAGTTCGTAAAGCTACTTTTCGTACATCTTCTGTTTCTGATTTAAAAAATTCTTTCTCCCAGCTTTTGCAGATATTCATTGAAAAGTCGTCACCGATGATTCCATTTTCTTCTGTATTTAAATGGGTTTCTGAATGATTATAAATTGTAGCAGAACTTGCATTTAACCAAACTTTAGGCTTATCAATACATTGGTCGATTGCCTGTTGAAGAACTTTTGTACTTTCAATTCTTGAACTGTAAATCTCTTTTTTGTTATTTTCTGTATATCGACAATCGACAGATTTTCCAGCGATATTAATCAAAACATCGGAATTTTCAAGTACATTTTTCCATTCACCAAGAGTTTTTGCATCCCAATGAATTTCATTTTTACGTTTTGGATTTCTGGTTAAAACATAAACCTGATTTCCTTTTTCTACGAAATATTTTTCGAGGTTTTTTCCTAGAAATCCGGTTCCGGCGGCGATGATTATTTTCATTTTTGGTTTGGTTGTTTTTAGTTGGTTGTTGCTTGTTGGCAGTTGATGGTTTTAAATGCTTAATGTTTATTGATAGGATTTTATCCTATCCTGTTTTAAGTCGTCCCTTCGGGACTCATTATTGATTGTGTGTGGTAGCTTTAAATCTATGAATGAATTCTATTCGGTTCTTTTAGCTTTTTACTTGGTTCTTAAGATATTTCTTTGTTTTCACTTCAATTTCAGAGCCTTCTGCAAGCATTACTGAAATTGGTTTTTTATGATTTAAAGATTCAAAATCGTTTCCGTAAATGGATTTAAAATCGATTTCTAGTTGGTGATTTTTGACTAAATAATAATCCCATTTTGGATGACAGACTTCGTATTCTGAAGTTTGATTTTCTCTTTTTGTAAAACCGTAATAATGTTCTGTGATAAATTCAAACTCGGAATTACTTTCCATTTTTAATGGTTGATTTTCTGCTGTTATTTCTATTGAATACCAAGTTTTATCTTTCCAAGAATATTTTATTAATAGTTCTTCGTCTTTTTGATGAATTATATTTTTCATCGGCATTGTTTTATAATTTTCTTTATAAACTGAATTCGCAACAAAACTTAAGGCAGGTTTTGGAACAATTTCTTTAATGAAAACGACTCCTCTTTTCCATTCGTTTCCTTCTCTTTTCTTTACATAAAACCTTAAATTTACTTCTTCAAAATTTCGATGAAAAGGAATGGGAAGTCCAAGTAATTTTGTATTTAAAAACATAAATCCGACAAGACTTACATAACATTTCCCTTGATAGAAATCGAGTTCGGTTCCTTTTGGAAGGTATTTTTCTAAAATTTCGGGATTGATTTCGTAGTTGATGATGGCTAGTTTTCGCCATTCTGCTTTTAGGAAGTTCATTGTTTTGTTGTTTTTGGTTGTTGGTGAATAGTTTTGGATGTTAATCCATTTTGATAGGATTTTCATCCCCTCCTTTTTTAAATCGTCACTTCGTGACTAATTATTAATTCTGCAGTCGTTTTTATTAATTTATTTCTTTCCAACAGGAAATCTTTCATATAATTTTCAAGAAAAAGGATATTGAAAATTTTTCCGATAATTCCGAGAGGTGATTGAAATTCAAAAATGTCTGTCATGATTGTGTTTTTACCTTCTTGTTTGAAAATATGTTGATGTTTCATAGATTTAAAAGCTCCCTTTAACATTACATCTGTGAATTGATAAGGTTTATCCATGCTGATAATTTTTGTTGTCAAGGTTTGATAAATACCTAAATGTTTTGCTTTCCACGTTACCGTTTCACCTTGTTCAATTAAGCCTGAAGTTCGTCCTGCAACTGCTTTTTCATTGGTTTTTGAGGTTGATTTTTGATGCAAATCTATATCTCTGGATAAATCGAAAACGGTTTGGATATTAGCTTTTATGATTATTTTTAGATGGATTGTTGACATTTTTTTTAGATTTTGTTTAATAAAATGCTTAGACAAGCTCAGCATGACACTGCGAATACTAACTATTTTTATTGATTTAATAGAATCAAAATAGTCATCGTCGTTGCTCTGAAAATCATCCATGAAAGTGTAGGAAGATAATTTAATTGTAAAATTTTACATCTTCTTATATGTTCGAGAAACATGATGGATACTACAATTCCAAAATAAATGATATTAGAAATCGGATTTAAATTCAGAAATAAAGCCGGAATTAAAAGCAATGTTCCAATCAAAGAAACAGTCATCATATTTCCGAGATAACTCCATATTTTGTCTTTTAAATAGGTCCTTAAAAATATCGTTTGCCAAACGATTTGACTTAAACAAATCATCAATTCTCTCCAATAGTTTTGGTTTAAACGAAGCCCTAATTTTGTTGAAAATATACTTAAAACAAAAGCTGAGAAAAATACAACAAATGCAATATAAGCCAACCTATATTTTAAATTAAAATCAGGAATACAAGCAGCTTCTGAATTATTTTTTGACGGAATAATCTGCTTTCTGTTATATGAAACAAATGAATATAATTTCTTAAAAAACCAATACAAAGGTTTCATTCTGGCAATTTTCCCCAACATTGGAAATGAATTTCCGATAATTAATAATAAACTATCCAAACCGTACATCACTTCATTTTTTTCATGATCGACTAAAGCAATTTCGTTCTTTGCACGTTTGAAATTAATAAGGTTTTTATTCTTTATGGTTAATTCTGTAAAGGCTTCTCTTCCGCTTTCATCGAGCATTCCCGCTTTAATAAAACCTTTGGAGTAGATGTTACACATCGGACATTCGTTGTCGTAGATTAAGGTGTGGTTTGTGAGGGTTTTCATTGTGCCTATTTTTGAGATTTGAAAAATATATAACTGTCGTAAACGTATACAATCGCTAGTATCGGACTGTAAAAAACTGAAGCCATTAAAATGTATCCGAAAAGATTAACCGAATCGTTATTGGAATTAGGTACTAAAACTACAAGCCACGAAGCCCAAACAGGAATTATAAAAAATCCGTAGACAATGTATCCTAATGACTTTCTTGTTTCTTGAAACGCTTTTATACAAAAACTTATCAATTGAGGAATTCCGACTATGAAATAGAAAAGAAAAACAAAGCCTTTTTTAATAATGGTAAGATCCAAAAGTGCTAGAATAAGTCCGATCAGAAAGAATAATAGTTGAATATAGTAATCATTTTTAGCAAAAGTTTTCATGGTCATTAATTTTAAAGGTTCAAAAAATCTCCTCTCGTTCTTTTATTCTGGATTTTGAAGGTGAAATACATCCAGATTTTAAATATCAGTGTTTTCATTTTTGATGATTTTATCTTTATTCATGGCATGTTTACGGCCTTTTAAGAAAAGTAATAAGTTCAGAAGCACCATTATTCCTAAGTAAATTGAAAACTTCCCAATCTTTTCACTCATATCGACAACCAGACTTTCCATTGTTTTAATTTCATAAAATTCTATAATGCAGAGTGCAAAACCAATGTTGAGAAGGTAAAATCCGATTTTAAACAATGAGTTTGTAGCCATCGCAATGTCTTCTTTCTGATGAAAAATATCAATCATAAAAGTTTTTGAGTTTTTGAACAGAAATTGTGACACAAAAACAGTCAGAGTAATCACAATTGGCAAGTAAATCATGTACGCTGAAAAATTGTAGGTCGTTGTGGTTAAAATAGTTGCTGTCATAATAGTTTTATTTGATGGTTAAATTTTTTCTTAAAAAATAGAGTGCAAAAATGTTTATATAATGTAAAACACAAAGTATCAATACTATATATCCGATTCGAATGGCTGTTACCGTAAGAAGCTGCTCCATGTTGTTTACTCTTTCCCAATACGTAAGATTAATCGCGATATATCCAAGATTGATCAGGTAATAGCATCCCAAAAGTATCCTGTTGATCGTGAGGCAAAGCGCTTTATCATGAATCAGATATTCCAAGTAATCTTTTCCCGCGTTGTAACATCTTCGCCCGACATCGATCGTGATATACGAACTGATAAAAAGAAAAAACAGATATGAAATAATATTGAACATTTTATAATTTTTATATTTTCAATAATTTTTGAAAATTTATGTGAAATAAAAAAGGATTTTGAAGTCCTTTCTATATTTTATTTACCTTCCTGTAATTCATTATAGTTGAAACCAAATTAAAACTACAAGTCGCATCAGAAATTGAATCAGATTTACCTTTATATTTAAAAATAAAACCGTCAACAGATGTACAACCCCGATCTTTACTTATTTGACGTATTCTGTTTTCTAAACTAACAAAATATGCCCATGTTTTTCTATCAATCTTCTGTAAATGATTATTCTTTTTAACAAAATGCTCATTTCCTTTATTTAGTATAGTTATCGAATCTCTATTAAAATGGAAACATCCACTGGATTGATATATTAACATAACCTCATCATTTTTTACATTTTCAAAGGCTAAATTCTTATTTTTTTCATTTAATTGATCGGGATTTAAGCTTATTCTGTAAGTTTTAGAATCATCAACATTTACATCTTTCTTAATTTGTTTTCCAAAAATACTTTCATAAACAAATGAATATTTTCCTACTCTTATGCTGTCTATTTTAATATTTTGTTCTAAGCCTGTAACTGGTAAATCTGATTTTAAAACTTTAAAAATCTTGTTCTCTTTGTAAATTTCCAACTTAAATAATTCGTGAGAAGATTTATCATTTTTATCCAAATTTTCAATGTGAATATCAAAACTTGCCATTATATTTTTTTGACAACTATTTAAAAATATCAATACACACAATATGAATAAATATTTTCTCATATATTATTTCAACAAATTAGTAATTTTTCCAACCAGCCAGTGATCATCACTCTTTATCGCCAGATCCATAATATTGTTGATTTTTCCTGTAACGGAGCTAAAATCTTCCATTAATTTGATGAATTCTTTGGCGCCTTCAGAATCTTTATCCTCAATATCTTTCAGCTCTTCCAAAAAAGCAATTACGGGTTCAATTTCTCTTTTTCTACGTTCTTTAGTGATTTGCTTGAATAAATACCAAACATCTTTTTCCGCTACGAAATATTCTTTTCTGTCACCTTTTACAAACTCTTTTCTTACAATTCCCCAATCGATCAATGCACGAAGATTCATATTGGCATTCCCTCTGGAAATCTCCAGCCCTTCCATCACCTCATCGGTAGAAAGCGGCTTATCACTCGCCAAAAGATCGGAAGAGCG
>DKLU01000065.1:9817-10266 GCA_002455915.1 Chryseobacterium sp. UBA6632 | reverse complement strand
GAAACATTGGCTGGACAAAAACCTCACGTTAATTATAACTTAATTCCTGGTGTTGTTTACACTTGGCCTGAAGTTGCCGGAGTTGGTAAAACTGAAGAGCAATTGAAGGAAGAAGGTATTGCTTACAAAGTAGGATCTTTCCCAATGAGAGCATTAGGAAGAAGCCGTGCAAGTGGTGATGTTGATGGTTTGGTTAAAATTATTGCAGACGAAAAAACTGACGAAGTTTTAGGAATGCACATCGTAGGAGCAAGAGCTGCCGATTTGATCGCTGAAGGGGTAATTGCTATGGAATTCCGTGCAAGTGCTGAAGATATTGCAAGAAGTTCTCACGCTCACCCGACGTATGCAGAAGCTATTAAAGAAGCTGCATTGGATGCTACAGCTAAGAGACCGATTCATATGTAATATTTGATTAAAAGATTTAATCATTTTAAATATTTAAAAAT
>DKLU01000065.1:0-9732 GCA_002455915.1 Chryseobacterium sp. UBA6632 | reverse complement strand
CTAAAAATTAAGGCTGTCAACAATATGATGACAGCCTTTTTTATGTTCAAACTAATCCTCTAAAATCCTCAAATACTCCGACTCTAAAATTCCCTCACAAAAACTTGCCATTATTTTCCTTACCTTTGCAGACTAATTTTATCATTACATGTTACTCGGAAAAACTCAAACTTTAAAAATTTCAGAAAAAATCAGCTCAGGATGGATTTTAACAGACGAATCCGGTGAAAAAGCCTTTTTGCCAAAAATCTTCATTCAGGATGAAAAAGAAATCGACGAAGAGGTGGATGTTTTTGTGTATCAGGATGATAATAAACTAAAAGCTACCACGGAAATTCCTTTGGCTGAAGTTGATGAATTTGCTGTGATGAGCTGTGTTCAAAGTCTTCCCAGCGGTGCTTTCATGGATTGGGGAATTATAAAAGATTTATTTATTCCTTACAAGCAACAGAAATCTAAAATTGTTGAAGGTAAAAGATATCTGGTTCATTTGTATGTAGATGATGAATTGGAATTAATTACGGGAACCACCAAATTCAAAAGAAATCCTCAATACCAGGATCTTCCTTTCCAAAAAGGAGATAAGGTAGATTTGATTATGATGAATGAAAGTGAGCTAGGTTGGAACGTCGTAATCAATAAAAAATACATCGGTTTGATCTATGCTTCTGATGTTTTCAAAAAACTATATCCTTTGTCTGAAGAAAGCGGTTACATTAAAGAAATCCGTGAGGATGGAAAGATTGATGTTTCTCTGCAGCCACAAGGTTTTGAAAATATTGATGAATTCAAACAAAAAATTCTTAACAAATTAGAAGAGAATTATGGTTTGCTATATCTTTCAGACAAATCTACTCCGGAGGAAATTAAAGATGAAATCCAAATGAGTAAGAAGAACTTCAAGAAGGCAATCGGAGGGCTTTATAAGGATAAAATTATTGATATTTCAGACGATAAAATCAAGTTATTATAAAAAAAATATTATATAAAAAGCGGGTAGGAATTTATTTTCTACCCGCTTTTTTATGCAATGAATTGAAATTGAACGCATATAACTGATGTATGTCATACAATTTTGTTTAATTATTTTGTTTAACAATTTTGTCAAAAAATAAAATTGATTTAAATTTGCACAAATTTGTTTAACAAAAATGTCAAATCAAGCAAAAAAAGACCAAACACAGGAATTAATCAAAGAGACAGCAAAGAATTTATTCTTTGTGAAAGGGAAATTTGATGCTACAACGCAAGAAATTGCTGATGCAGCGGGAGTAAACAGAACGTTGATCAATTATTATTTTCGTTCCAGAGACAATCTTATTCAGATCATTTTTGATGAAGCGCAAAAGGTAGAACAAGATAAATCTAAAGTTATTCAAAACTCAGATCTTCCTTTTAAAGAGAAAATGGGGCAGTTTATTGAGCATAGTTTATCGACCAGCCTTAAATATCCATACTTAGAAACTTATATTGTTTCACAAATCAATAAAGGAAACTGTCATAAAAAAGACATCGAAGAAGATGAGCTTAAAAAGCTGTACAAAGATATCAAAAAAGAAATGGCTTTAGGAAATATTGAAACGATGGAACCTATTCAGTTTGTGCTTAATATGGTTTCTTTATTGGTGTTCCCAAGTGCAATAAGACCATTATTAATGGAAAATTTAATGATTAGTGAGAAGAAATTCGACCAGATCATTGCGGCAAGAAAAGACATCATTCTGAATATTTTATTTAAAAATTAACAAAACTGTTAAAGTAATTTAAGAAATGATTCGTCCTTTAGAATTAAAAAATAGAGAAGACAAAAAATTAAAAAAATAAACGAAGTATAAGATTATGAAAAGAAAACGTATAACTGCAAAAAAGCTAAAAATTGGGGTAGCTGCAGCATTTATGATTTTCGGTTTTTCATCAGTGTCTGCTCAACAGCAGGTTTCTTTACAGGAAGCGATAAAACAGGCACTTCAAAATAAAGCAGAAGCTAAAAAAGCTGCTTTACAGGTAAAAAAAGCCGAATATAAAATTGATGAAGCAAAAGCCGGAGCTTTACCACAAGTTACTGCTACAGCTGGTCTTACTTACAATCCCATTATTCAGGAGTCATTGCTTGAATTTGGTGGAGAGAAAATTAGAGCTCAGTTAGGGCAGCCGTGGAGTTCAACGGCTTCCGTTCAGCTTCAGCAGGCAATTTTTGACCAAAGAGTATTCACCGGGCTTAAGGCAGCGAAATCTACAAGAGAATTTTATGTGCTAAACGCTCAGTTAACCAATGAACAGATCATTGAAAATGTAGCAACAGCTTATTATCAGGTGTTTGTTCAGGAAGAAAACCTGAAAACGGTGGAGGCGAGCTATGCTAATACAGAAAAAACAAGAAATGTAATCAAAAGTTTGGTAGACAACGGTTTGGCAAAAGCTATTGATTTAGACAGAACGAATGTTCAGCTAACGAATATAGGCTCAAACAGACAGACTTTAATTAATTCTGTTCAGCTTTCGAAAAATGCTTTGAAGTTTTATATGGGAGTTCCGATTTCTACAGATATTGAATTGGAAGAAAAAACCATCGAGCCTAAACCTGAATTGATCGCAAGCAATGTAAATCTTGATGATCGTACAGAGATCAAAGTTTTAAACAAAAACAGAGAACTTTTAGTATTCAATAAAAAAGCAACGGAAGCTTATCTGTATCCAACGGTGAGTTTGGTTGCCAATTATGGTTGGGGTGCAACGGGAGCGAAGTTTCCTTTAACGAACGGCCTTCAAAACGGTGTACTTTGGAGTGATTATTCAGCGATTGGTTTAAATGTAAATATCCCGATTTTCACGGGAGGTGCTACAAAAGCAAAGATCAATCAGGCTGAAATCGACATTCAGGATCTTGATGTTGATATTGAAAATACACAGCTAAGCTTAAGTTTAGATTATAAAAATGCTATTACCAATATGGAAAATGCATTAATTAATATCGAAAGCATGAAAGATAATGTAGATTTGGCAGAAAGAGTTCAAAAAAATACGCAATCTAACTATCAATACGGCTTAGCGACATTAACGGAAGTTTTGGATGCTGAAAATGCACAAACTCAGGCTAAACAGAATTATGCCAATGCTTTACTGGATTATAAGCAAGCTGAAATAAAATTAATTAAAGCGAAAGGAGAGCTAAATACTTTACAAAACCCATAATAAACTATAATGAAAAAAACTTTAATATATATCATCGTAGCGGCTGTACTTATTGGTTTAGCAGCGTACAAGATTGCAGGTAACAAAGAAAAACAGGAGACGGAAGTAAGAGAAGTTGCCAAGCAGGTAGACAAAATCAATGTGAACGTAATCACAGTAGCAAGAGAAAACATCAATACCGATTACTCGGCCAATGGAACTTTTATCCCGAAACAGGAATCTAATCAGTCTTCTGAAATTTCAGGACGCGTAGTAAGCGTTTTGGTGAAAGAAGGTTCAAAAGTAGGGGCTGGTCAGGTTTTAGCAACGATTAAAAAAGATGCGATTGAAGTAGACGTTACTCAGGCTCAGAACAACTTACAAAATGCAATTATCGATAATCAACGTTACGAAAATGCCTTCAAAACGGGAGGTGTTACTAAGCAACAGGTTGATAATTCAAGATTACAGCTGAAAAATGCTCAGGCGGCGGTAAAAGCTCAGGGAGTAAGAGTAAATGATGCAAGCATCAGAGCGGGAATCAGCGGAACGATCAACAAAAAAATGGTGGAACCGGGAATGGTGGTTGCTCCGGGAACTGCACTTTTCGAAATCGTAAATATCAATTCATTAAAACTTTCAGTTTTGGTGGATGAAAGCCAGATCGGAAAAATTGCATTAGGTCAGGAAGTGGCTATTAATGTAAATGTTTTACCAGACGATTCTTTCACAGGAAGAATTACATTTATCGCTCCTAAAAGTGATGCTTCTTTAAATTTCCCAGTTGAGGTTGAGGTTCAGAACAGAGGCAACTTAAAAGCAGGTATGTATGCAACCGCGACTTTCAAAACCAACAATGGTGCTGAAACTCAAAATATGCTGACAGTTCCTGCGGAAGCTTTCGTAAACGGAGTAAGCTCAGGACAATTATTTGTGGTAAGCAACGGAACAGCTAAATTAATTAAAGTTCAGACCGGAAAAGTATACGGTGATAAAGTTCAGATCTTAAGCGGACTGAACGGTGGCGAACAGGTAATTACCAGCGGACAGATTAACCTTGATAACGGTTCAAAAATCAATATCGTAAAGTAAGAGAAGATGAAGTTAGCAGAAATATCCATTAAAAGACCGTCCTTGGTTATCGTATTATTTACGATACTTACGCTGGGTGGTTTATTAAGTTACTCCATGATGGGGTACGAGTTGATTCCGAAGTTTGAAACCAATATGGTAACCATTTCTACAGTATATCCGGGTGCTTCGCCTTCTGAGGTAGAAACATCGGTGACCCGAAAGATCGAGGATGCCGTGGGATCTTTGGAAAACGTAAAAAAAGTAGAATCTTCATCTTACGAAAGTTTATCGGTTATCATGGTTCAGTTGAATACGGGTGCCGATGTAAACTATGCGTTGAATGATGCTCAGAGAAAGGTAAACGCTATTTTGGCAGACCTTCCGGACGATGCAGATCCGCCGTCACTACAGAAATTCTCATTGGATGATTTACCGATCATGACGTTGAGTATTTCAAGTGATAAATTAAATAATAAAGAGCTTTACGATCTTTTAGATAAGAAAATTGAGCCTGTATTTTCCCGTGTAAACGGTGTGGCTCAGGTTGATCTTGTGGGTGGACAGGAGAGAGAAATTCAGGTAAATTTAGATGAAAAGAAATTGCAGGGCTACGGTCTTTCAATCGGAGACGTGCAACAGGCAATTCTTTCTTCCAACTTAGATTTCCCGACGGGAGCTTTGAAAACGAGAACTTCAAGATCTACGATCAGACTTTCAGGAAAATACAAAAGTATTGCTGAAATGAACAATCTTGTGGTTTCCGATAAAAACGGTGCGCAGGTTCGTTTGTCAGACGTAGCAACGGTTTTTGACTCTCAGAAAGATGTTGAAAAAATTGCAAGATACAATCAGAATGCAACGATTTTACTTCAGGTAAAAAAACAGTCGGATGCCAATGCGGTAGCGGTTTCAGAATTAGTTCAGAAAACGATTGCGGATGTTCAGAATAATTATAAAACACAGGCGATTAAAATCAATATTGTAGATGATACAACAGATTTTACGCTTGAAGCAGCAGACCACGTAATCTTCGATTTATTCTTAGCGATTATTTTGGTGGCAGTGGTAATGTTATTATTCCTTCACAACATCAGAAACGCATTTATCGTAATGGTTTCTATCCCAATGTCTTTGATTGCAACAGTAATCGGAATGTATCTGATGGGATATACCCTAAACTTAATGAGTTTACTAGGACTTTCATTGGTAGTAGGTATCCTTGTGGATGACGCGATCGTAGTATTGGAAAACGTATACCGTCACATGGAGATGGGGAAAAGCAGAATTCGTGCAGCATACGACGGAGCTTCAGAAATCGGGTTTACGGTAACAGCTATTACTTTGGTAATTGTGGTGGTATTCTTACCTATTGCGATGAGTTCAGGTTTGGTATCTGATATCCTGGCACAGTTCTGTGTAACCGTGGTTATCGCGACAATGTTGTCGTTATTAGCTTCATTTACCATTATTCCTTGGTTATCTTCAAGATATGGTAAATTGGTACACCTTTCAGGTAAAAATGTTTTCGAAAGATTTATTCTTTGGTTTGAAAAGCAATTGGAGAAATTTACACACTGGATTACAGGAATCTTAGAATGGGCTTTGAAAACAACATTAAGAAGAATCATGACGGTAGTGATTACTTTCATCATTTTGATCTCTTCATTTATGTTGGTGGCATTCGGATTTATCGGAGGTGAATTCTTCCCTAAAATGGACAGAGGTCAGTTCCTTGTTCAGATGGAATTACCAAAAGATGCTTCGGTAGAAAAAACGAATCAGGTAACTTTAGCGGTTGAAAAATACCTTAGAAATGATAAAGATGTAGTAGATATGATTACAACAGTGGGTCAGCAGTCATCAGGTTTTGGTGGGGCACAGGCAACGTTGTATCAATCAGAAATTCAGGTAATTTTGGTTGATAAATCTGAACGTAACGAAAGTACGGATATTAAATCTGCTAAAATCAAGAGAGCTTTAGAAGAGAAATTCACAGGAGTTGAGTTTAAAACAGCACCAATCGGATTAATGGGAGCAGATAATGCACCAATTGAAATGGTAGTAACGGCTCAGGATAACGAAACGGCAAATAAAGAAGCGAACAGAATTCTTGAATTGCTTAAAAAAGTTCCGGGATCTGTAGATGCTGAATTATCAACCGATTCTGGAAACCCGGAAGTTCAGGTGAATATCGACAGAGATAAGATGGCAGCATTAGGTTTAAACCTTTCAAGTGTTGGACAAACGATGCAAACTGCATTCAGTGGAAATACAGACGGGAAATTCAGAGCAGGAGAGTATGAATATGATATCAACATCCGTTTTGGAGATGCCAACAGACAATCTATTGATGATGTAAGAAACCTGATGTTTACGAATACTAAGGGAGAGCAGGTAAGATTGAGCCAGTTTGCAGATGTAAAAATGGGGTCAGGGCCAAGTTTGCTTGAGCGTAGAGATAAAGCACCTTCGGTAAAAGTAAAATCTAAAGTAGTAGGTCGTCCGGTAGGAGACGTTGCTAACGAGTGGGCTGCCATGTTTATGGATAATGAAAAGACAAAACCTGCAGGAGTAAGCTATATCTGGAGTGGTGATATGGAAAACCAGACAGAAGGTTTCGGTACGTTAGGAATCGCTTTATTGGCGGCTATCGTATTGGTTTACTTGGTAATGGTTTCATTATATGATTCATTTGTTTATCCGTTTGTCGTATTATTCTCGATTCCGTTGGCATTGATCGGGGTAATGGTTATTTTGGCCATCACCGGAAATTCACTGAACATCTTTACGATGCTGGGGATGATCATGTTGATTGGTTTGGTAGCGAAAAACGCGATTATGATCGTCGATTTTGCCAATATGAGAAAAGCAGCGGGAGCAACAACACATGATGCTTTGATTCAGGCAAACCACGCTCGTCTTCGTCCGATCTTGATGACCACGATTGCGATGATATTCGGTATGATTCCAATTGCGATTGCAAAAGGAGCGGGAGCCGAGATGAACAACGGATTGGCTTGGGTAATCATCGGTGGTTTAACATCGTCTTTATTCCTTACCCTGATTATTGTACCGGTAGTTTACTCTTTATTCGATTCAATTTTGAGAAGAATGGGTAAACACGAAAAAATAGATTATGAAGCTGAAATGAAAGCCGATTACGATCACAGAGAACTAAGTGAAGACGGATTTACTCCGAAACACGTAGACTAATATAACAACCTTTAATTAACCGAAAAACCGTATCAGCAATGATGCGGTTTTTTTCGTTATTTCGATAAGCAAAGCGAAGAAAAAATCTCAAAAAATATCCCTACAATTTGTCATCCTGTAAGGATCTAATCATAGTATTAGAAAGCAGTAAGAAAAGATTCGAGCTGCGACAAACTTTTATTCTTTGGGTTATAAAACAGTTAGTATTAGCACTGTCACGCTGAGGCTCTCGAAGCGCTTCCACAACAATAAAAAAAGCTTCCAGAATCTCTGAAAGCTTTTAATTATATCTAAAATAATACACTATTCGCCAGCGGCAATTTTCTTGAATAATAAAGAATCCCCATAAAATAAAGTTAATAAACAAATCGATAAACAAGGCAATAAACCCGTTACAAAAGCCGTCGGAAATCCTACCGTAACAATTGCCAAAACTATGTAAACTAAAAAGCCACTTCCAAATTTTAAAAGTCTCTGGGTTCTGCTTGCTTTTAAAGTGAAAAATACAATACAAATAGGAAGCAGAAAACTCAATAATAATCCTGCAAATCGCGAATTTAAATTAGCTTCAGAATCCAAGGTCATCCAACCAATAATAGCCATTAATGCAAGATTGATAATGATTAAAGAGAAATATTTAAAACCTATTTCAATAAAATTTAAAGGCTTTTCGACTGATGATGATTCAACTTTCGGAATCGAAATTTCCAACGTATCGCAAATTAATTTCAGTGTATTTTCTCGCGGTATATTTTCGTTGTTTTCAATCCTTTGAATGGTTCTCAGATTTACTTTTGAAAGATCAGCAAGTTGCTCCTGAGTCAGGTTTTTATTCTTTCGGGATGCGATGATAATTTCGCCAATTGAGTTCATAGATTTTTTTTTCAAATGTAGTTTTTTATAAATAGTAATGATGAATTTTGATGCGACAAATGTACGACATTTGCTTTGTCAGGCTATTTTTATCAAATGTCAAGAGCATTTTCAACAAAAAAGCTTCCGGAATTACCGAAAGCTTTCAATATTTTTATAGATGAAAAATTAGTCTGCCATTGCCTCTCCAGACTTTCTGTAAACAAAACTTCCATAGATATGTCTTCTTGCAAAACGGCTCGGAGAATCTGCATTCACCATTTTAATATACGTATTTTTCGGAACCCCGATGTATTCGTACATATTTCCGTTCAAGTGCTGAACCGTAAGCACCGATTTCTCCAGATAAAAATCCTGAATATTAGATTTGGTAATCGTTTCCGTATATTCTTCTTTGTATTTTTCCTGCGTTTCCGGATTAATGCTTACCAAAAAATGATAGGCTTCAATCACCGTCTTACTTTTTTCTTCCGCTTCCTGCTTTCCTGCTTCATCATTGATGAATTTATCAGGATGTGTATCTTTCATCACATTTCTGTAAATCGTTTTTAATTCCCTCAACGTAACGTTTTTATCTACTTCAAGAAGCTTTCTGTAATCGCCTATTTTTTTCATATGTTCTAACCCTTATTTTCGGGGTGCAAAATTAAGGTTTTATTTTGGGATATTGTAAGTTTTTGGTTTTTAATTTGTTTTAATACTTTTTTGTGTTTAAATTGATTATTATAAATTCGTATATGAATGAGTACAAAAATATGACAAGAGAAGACTTTATGAATTTCTTTCGTGATGATGAAAAATTAACTGAATTAACAGTAGAGGATAGGGTAGAAATATTTCAAAAAATTTTGTTGGGTTCTTCAGATTTTACCAAACCATTATTAGATGAAATATTATCAGATTATAATGTCGATAGTCTCGAAATAATAGAAGTAAATACGGCATCAACCTAAGATAAATCTATTTTACAAATTTTTCAAAAACATTTTCAAAGTGATATTTAAGAGATTTTTTATCTGGATGATCCTCAGCTCTTTTTGGCAACTTAATTGGCTTGTTATTTAATTTAAAATAATATTCGTCAGTCATAATTTTTCCACTTACCTGAATTGAATAACTATCGGGATTTATAGTAATTAATCCTAAGTCAAATAACGTATGAATGTCAGAACGTAATAGAATACCGTTTGGTATTTTATCTGTGTCAGATCCCTTATATGAGTAAATATGTGCGGCTTCTAGCATTTCTTCAATTTCACACTCTGTTACAGCGCATTTTCTTGTGTAAGTGTCAAGAAGTTTTTCTCTAAATATTTTTTGACCTCTTCTTACATAAATCTCTGAAGTAACTTTTTTTCTCTCATCTTTAATATCTTCAATATTAAAGAATTCTATTTTATG
>DKLU01000377.1:585-13067 GCA_002455915.1 Chryseobacterium sp. UBA6632 | reverse complement strand
CTTACCTTAACACCGGTGTTGTGTGCGATGTTGTTGAAAAATAATCATGGTAAGCCTAAAAAAGTAACCCTTTTTACAAGATTTATCGATTCTTTTAATCGTCTGTTTGATAAGCTGACAGGGAAGTATGCTGCATTATTAAAAAGAATTGTCACCAGAAGAGCTTTAACATGGACGGTTTTAGCTATTTTCAGCGCCGGAATTTTCTTTGTTAATAAAAATCTTCCCGGTGGTTTCATTCCGACTGAAGATCAGGGAACTATTTATGCGATTATCCAGACGCCTCCGGGATCTACTTTGGAACAAACGAATAAAGTTTCCAGAGAATTACAGGGTATTGCAGAAAAAGTAGATGGTGTAGAATCTGTTTCTTCTTTAGCGGGTTACGAAATTATGACGGAAGGTAGAGGTTCAAACGCCGGTACGTGTTTAATTAACCTTAAACCTTGGTCGGACAGAGAACATTCTGTGAAAGAAGTGATGGAAGAGTTAGAAGAAAAGTCAAAAGATTTGGGAGCTACCATCGAGTTTTTCGAACCGCCGGCAGTTCCGGGATTTGGTTCTTCAGGAGGTTTTTCCATGAGATTGTTAGACATTAACAGAGATACCAATTATCAGGAATTCGATAAAGTGAATAAAGATTTTATGGCAGAACTAAAGAAACGTAAAGAACTTACAGGAGTATTTACTTTCTTCGCTGCCAATTATCCGCAGTACGAATTGGTTTTTGACAATAATGCTGCCATGCAGAAAGGAGTCTCTATCGGTAAAGCAATGGATAATTTAAATATTTTAATTGGTAGTACTTATGAACAGGGGTTCATTCGTTTTGGGCAATTTTTTAAAGTATATGTTCAGTCCGGACCGGAATTCAGAAGACTTCCAACAGATATTTTAAATCTCTATGTTAAAAATGACAGAGATGAAATGGTTCCTTATTCTGCATTCATGACCATGAAGAAAACACAGGGACCAAATGAAATTACACGTTATAATATGTATAATTCTGCTGCCATCAGAGGGCTTCCTGCTTCCGGATATACCACTGCTGATGCCATTCAGGCGATCAACGAAACGGCAGCAAAAACTCTGCCTCATGGTTACAAAGTGGCTTGGGAAGGGTTGTCTTATGACGAAGCCAATCGTGGTAATGAGGCTATTTATGT
The DNA here is from genome assembly GCA_002455915.1 of Chryseobacterium sp. UBA6632. Classification (GTDB taxonomy): domain Bacteria; phylum Bacteroidota; class Bacteroidia; order Flavobacteriales; family Weeksellaceae; genus Chryseobacterium. The sequence continues at coordinate 11,901 of DKLU01000377.1, read as the reverse complement.
ATTTCTTGTTGTTTTAATCTTCGTTTATCTGGTTTTAGCGGCACAATACGAAAGCTTAATATTGCCTTTAGCAGTTATTACCTCTTTGCCTGTAGGTCTTTTCGGGTCTTTCTTTTTGTTGAAAGCAATGGGACTTCAGAATGACATTTATGCACAAGTAGGTCTTATTATGCTCGTCGGATTACTCGGTAAAAACGCTGTTTTAATTGTAGAATTTGCCGTTCAGAAGCGTCTGGAAGGAATGTCGATTGCTGATGCTGCGATTGAAGGTGCAAAAGTTCGTTTCCGTCCTATTCTAATGACATCGTTTGCATTTATTGCGGGGATGATTCCTTTGGTATTAGCTCACGGAGCGGGAGCCATCGGAAATCATACAATCGGGGCATCTTCAATGGGAGGGATGATATTCGGAACTGTTTTCGGCGTTGTCATCATTCCGGGGCTCTATTACATATTTGCAAAATGGGCAGATGGTAAAAAAATGATTAAGGAAGAACAAGAATCACCATTTAGCGAAGACATGATCCATTATGAATAAGAATAAAATATATCAATATGCAGGTACGGCATTCTTTTTATTAAGTCTCGCGGCCTGCAAACCTATAGACATACAGCAGCGTGCTGAAAACAGAACGGTTCCTGAAAAATTTGCATCAGCAGAAAACGATACTATCAACACTGGAAAGCAAAAATGGAACGAATATTTCAGCGATCCTAATCTTCAAAATCTGATTAATCAGGCGTTACAGAATAATCAGGAATTAAATATCGTTCTTCAGGAAATCGAAATTTCTAAAAATGAAATTAAGGCTAAAAAAGGAGAATATTTACCTTCGGTGGGTTTAAAAGCCGGAGTTGGGGTAGATAAAGTAAGCCGTTACACCAATATCGGAGCCATGGAAGCCAATACCGAAATGCAGCCCGGAAAAGAAATGCCGGATCCTCTTTTTGATTTTGGAGTGGGCGTTCAGGCAAAATGGGAAACGGATATTTGGGGTAAACTTCACAATGCGAAAAGAGCTCAGGTTCAGCGATATTTGGCAAGTGTGGAAGGAAAAAACTTCATGATCACCAACCTGATTTCAGAAATTGCAGACTCATATTATGAACTGTTGGCTTTGGATAATGAATTGGTTATTTTAAATCAAAACATTAAAATTCAGGAAGATGCTCTAAATATTATCAAAGATCTGAAAAAGTTTGCCCGCTCGAATGAATTGGCGGTGAAAAGATTTCAGGCGCAGGTTTTGAAAACCCAGGGAATGCAGTATGATATTCAGCAGAAAATTGTGGAAACTGAAAATAAGATCAATTATTTGGTCGGAAGATTTCCTCAGCCTGTGGAAAGAAGTCAGAATTTTGATACGATCATTCCACAAACGGTGTATGCCGGAATCCCTTCTGAATTATTGGAAAACCGTCCGGATATCAAACAGGCAGAATATGAACTGGCGGCTTCAAAATTAGATATTAAATCAGCAAAAGCAAGATTTTATCCTTCTCTGGACATCGGTGCCGGTTTTGGATTACAGGCTTTTAATCCAACCTATTTAATTAAACCGGAATCATTTTTATTTTCTTTAGCAGGCGAATTAACAGCTCCACTGATTAACAGAGCAGCAATTAAAGCGTCATATTATAATGCTAATGCAAAGCAGGTGCAGGCAGTTTATCACTATGAGCAAACGGTTTTGAGCGCTTATATTGAGGTGGCGAATCAGCTTTCTAAAATTAAAAATTTAGAAAGCAGTGTGGGTATCAAAACGAAGGAAGTAGATGCTTTGACGAAATCCATCGACATTTCCAATGATTTGTTTAAATATGCCCGTGCCGATTATATGGAAGTTTTGCTGACGCAGCGTGATGCTTTAGAATCGAGATTCGAACTGGTTGAAAAGAAAGTCAATCAGCTAAAAGCAAGTGTAGCTGTATATCGGGCTCTTGGTGGCGGTTGGGATCAGAATCCTGTGGTTTCACCAGAACCTGAAAAAAAATAAATCTCATAACATTAAATTTTTTCTTAAAGAAGCTTATCGGAAGATGAGCTTCTTTTTTAGTAATAAATTTTATGAAATTAAAAAGTCCCTAAGATAAACCTAGGGACATTTTAGATAAGTGAAATCAAATTTAACTTTATTGAATAACTAAATACGTTGCATTTTCTGATGGAATGTAAAACCAAAAAGAATCTGTTATTGTTCCGTCAATAAAAGTAGAACCACTCCAGCCGCAATTATTGAAAGCAGTATTATCTGCCATATTGTGTTCTACCGTATCATAAACTGTGTCGCCCGTAATTGGATCTTGCGCCTGATACCATGCAAATTCCCAGCGAGTAAGAGGAGAGATTGCAGTTAGTAATCCGGAAGGTATTGCTACCTGAGTTGGCATTGTGCCAGTGGTAAGTGATACAGACCATCCCGTAGTATAAGGTAATGCATCATTAAAATTCTCTATTACATCTTCGGTAGCTGCGGGAAATCTTATACTCGTTGAAGCCAGAGGTAAACAGTTCGTGGTATTTCCTGCTACTATTCTTACAGTAAGATCATAAGCAGAATAGTTCTGTAAATAGAGTTTGCCTTGTGAGAAACAAAATGAAAATGCGAGACCTAATGAAAGAGTAAATATCTTTTTCATAATTATTTTTCTATTGAATGACAAAATAGGTTTCATTTCCTACCGGAAACCAAAATGCTGTGAAAGGATATGGTGTTGCAGCAGATGGTGTTAAATCACTAATAACAGGCGTATTGCAACCTATCATCCCGATAGACGCTCCGCTGTAATAAAGTGGCGCTCCACTTGGATCCGAAAGGCTAAATTTATTCATCATCCAGTCTGTAGTATTTCCCAAAGTAATAAGAAGGGGAGAAGTACTTGACTGCGTAGAACTGCTTGTGGGTGAGAGCTCTACATTCCATGAGTTGATAGGAGGATTTTGTAAGTGACTTCCATAATATCCGTTGTAAGTTACCGCTCCTCCTGGAGCTACTGGTATTGGGTGATTAGTTCCGCTTACAGAAGGATAACAATTGTTTGCCTGATTCGAGCCAACCAGAGAATTCGATAAATTATAAGCAGTATAATTGAAGATATTTATTTTCTTTTGAGCAGACAAACCAAGCGCACTCGCTAAAAAAAGAGGTAAAATTAATTTTTTCATAGCCTTAGTTTTTAGTTATCTGCTTTCTGATTTGCTTTTATGGTGTTCAGTTTCGAGAAATAAAGATTGGTGGCCTGCACAATTACTTTTTCTTTTTCTACTCTGCTGATATTTTCGGTATTATTTTCTGCTTTTTTCCCGATTAATTGTAAAGAAGCATTGAACAAAATATCTAAAGATCTGTCATTTAATTGCGCTCCCCATCTTGCTTTTTCTTCAGGTGTTGAACGGTTTTCAGGCTTCATGATATCCTTCAAAGCTCGGTCGAAAGAGGTCATTTCGGTAGATTTTAGATCTTCAGTGGTTGCTAATGAATTTCTTTCAGTAGAACATGAAATAACCGCACAAAAAATGCTGGCGTAAACCGCCGATAAAAGAATTTTTTTCATAACCATTAATTTTTTAAATGTGATTTATTTTTTTACTATTTATTGAATAACTAAATACGTTGCATTATCTGATGGAATATAGAACCAAAAAGAATCTGTTACCGTTCCGTCTACAAACGTAGAACCGTTCCATGCACAGTTTGGAAATGCAGAATTATCCGCCATATTGTGGTCTACCGTATCATAAACTGTATTGCCAGTAATTGGATCTTGCGCCTGATACCATGCAAACTCCCAACGGGTAATTGGTGAAATAGAGTTCAGTAAGCCATTAGGAGCCGTGAAATATGATGGATTGCCTGTAGGAGAAAGCCTTACAGACCAGCCTGCAGTATAAGTAAAAGCATCATTAAAGTCGTCAATTACATCTTGTGTCTGAGCAGGAAAATCCATACTCGCAACTGCTTCTGGAAGGCAACTGCCTGTGTTTCCGGCTACGATTCGCATACCAAGATTGTAATTAGAATAATTTTGAATATATAATTTGCCTTGTGAAAAGCATAATGAAAAGGCAAGACCTAATGAAAGTGTGAATATTTTTTTCATATTTAATTATTTATTGGATGATAAAGTAAGTTTCGTTTCCGATTTCAAACCAGAAACCACTGAAAGTATAAGGTGTTGTTGCAGATGGCTGTAGCTCGGTTACCATAGTGGTACAGTCGATATTTCCCAACATACCGCTATTAACCGGGATGGGCGCGCCACTTGGGTCTTCAACATAAAATTTAGTCATCTGCCATTTTGTAATGGCAGCTAAAGTATTCAGTATGGGTGCCCCTGCCGGTTGGATGGTAGGGCTACTGCTTGCTGAAAGTTGCACGTTCCAGGAGTTGATGGGAGGATTTTGAAGATGGCTTGTCGCATAGCCTGTATAGCTTACACTCGCTCCCGGTTGCACCATAATAGGATAATTAGTTCCGCTGATTGATGGATAGCAATTACTTGCCTGATTAGATCCTACCAAATCATTAGACAGCCTATAGTTGGTATAATTGAAAATATTTATGGTGCCTTGCGCATATAAACCAAGAGTGCTTGTAAGAAAAAGTGATAAAAATAGTTTTTTCATACTCAGGATCTTAGTTGTCTGCTTTCTGATTGGCTTTTATCGTATTCAGTTTAGAAAAATAGAGGTTAGTAGCCTGTACAATTACTTTCTCTTTTTCAACTCGGGTGCTGTTTTCTGTAACGGTACTACTTTTTTTACCGAGCATTTGTAATGAAGCATTGAAAAGAATATCCAGTGACCTGTCATTTAATTGTGCTCCCCATCTGGCTTTCTCTTCAGGTGTAGAACGGTTTTCAGGTTTCATGATTTCCTTTAAAGCTCTGTCGAAAGAGGTCATTTCGGTAGATTTTAGATCTTCAGTCGTTGTTAAAGAATTTCTTTCAGTAGAACATGAGATAACTGCACAGAAAATGCTGGCGAAAACTGCCGATAGAAGAATTTTTTTCATAATTATTACTATTTTATTTCGTTTAATTTTTAAAATTTATTGTATTACTAAATAGGTTGCATTGTCAGAAGGAATATAGAACCAAAATGAATCGGTTACAGTTCCGTCGATGAAAGTTGAGCTATTCCATGGGCAATATGGAAATGCAGCTGAATCTCCCATATTATGATCTACGGTATCATAAACAGTACTGCCCGTAACGGGATCTTGTGTCTGGTAATATGCAAATTTCCAGCGAGTAATAGGAGAAATAGCAGTGAGTAATCCGGAAGGTATGGTTTGGCCAATGGGGTTTGTTCCCATAGTAGTTGTTACAGACCAACCTGTAGTGTAGGGAAACGCATCATTATAATTATTAATAACCGCTTGCGTTGCCGCCGGAAAGCTCATACTTGTTATGGCTTCTGGTACACAACTAGTTGTACTTCCGCCTACTACCCGCATCATCAGATCGTAATTAGAATAATTCTGTAAGTATAATTTACCTTGAGAAAAGCATAATGAAAATGCAAGCCCCAAGGAAAGGGTGAATATCTTTTTCATATGTATTAATATTTTGTAGTCTGATTTTTTGAATTTATTGTATAACTAAATACGTAGCATTTTCAGATGGAATATAAAACCAAAAAGCATCTGTTAACGTTCCGTCTACAAATGGTGAGCTTTGCAACGGGCAATTTGGAAATGCAGAAGGTTCGCCCATATTAAAATTCACCGTATCATAAGCTACATTAGTTGTTCCGGGATAGACTGTTTGATACCATAGAAATTTCCAGCGGGTAAGCGGAGAAACGGTATTTAATAATCCGGAATTAGGAGCATATTCCTGATATGTATTTCCTCCTGCTGTTAATATTGCAGACCAATGGGTAGTATAAGGTTGAGAATCGTTAAAATTTTCAATCACATCTTGGGTACTGGCAGGAAAATTCATGCTGGCTCCAACTTCCGGAATACAGTTATTAGGATTTCCGGCTATTACACGCATCTGAAGATCATAATTAGAATAATTCTCAATATATAATTTACCTTGGGAAAAGCAAAACGAAATTGCAAGTAGGGAGGTAAGGGTAAGTATTTTCTTCATAATTATTTTTATTGGATTACAAAGTAGGTTTCGTCTCCTACAGGAAACCAAAAAGCATTGAATGGATATGGAGTAGCAGCAGATGGTATTAAGTCGGTAATCGTAACATTACAGTCAATATTTCCTATGGAAGCTCCACTGTAATAAAGAGGGGCACCGCTTGGGTCTTCCACATAAAATTTGTTCATCTGCCATTTTGTAGTCGTGCCCAAAACATTTAACAGAGGTGATGCTCCCGGTATTTGTGGAGGTAGAGTGCCGCTACTTGCGTTAAGTTGTACCGTCCAAGAATTGATTGGCGGATTGGTAAGATTGCTGGTAGAATAACTATCATAACTTATATTGGTATTTGGCGGCACCAATAAAGGATAATTGGTTCCACTTACGTTAGGATAACAGTTATTTGCCTGGTTAGACCCTACTAAATAGTTTGATAATCTGTAAGACGAATAATTGAATATATTCAGTTTACCTTGTGCACACAAACCAAGTGTACTTGTTACAAAAAGTGATAAAAGTATTTTTTTCATAATCAAGTTGTTAGTTTTCTGCTTTCTGATTAGATTTTATCGTATTCAGTTTAGAAAAATAAAGATTGGTAGCCTGTACAATTACCTTCTCTTTTTCAACTCGGGTGCTGTTTTCTGTAGAGGTACTACTTTTTTTACCGAGCATTTGTAGGGACGCATTGAAAAGAATATCCAGTGACCTGTCATTTAATTGCGCGCCCCATCTTGCTTTTTCTTCAGGAGTTGAGCGGTTTTCGGGTTTCATGATTTCCTTTAAAGCTCTGTCGAAAGAAGTCATTTCGGTAGATTTTAGATCTTCGGTAGTTGTTAGAGAATTTCTTTCAGTAGAACATGAGATAACTGCACAAAAAATGCTGGCGTAAACTGCCGAGAAAAGAATTTTTTTCATAATTATTAATCTTTTGAATGTAATTTAGTTTTAGCGAATATATAAAATATTTCACTAATAAGTGTGATTTTATTTGAATTTATTCACTTTTTTTTGATTTTTGTATTGTGAAAAATATTCTTTTCATTAATTAATGAAAAAAGCAACCCAAATGATTGAGTTGCCTTCATTATTTTCTGCCAAAGTCTCGGCAATCCGTTTTCAAATTTTATATGTTGCTACAAGAAAAATGACTTTTTCCGTGTTTATTTTGATTTACAATGCAGATTGTATCGCATCTTTTAGTACTTCAATATTGATGTTTTTCAGTGATTTGAACTTAATACAATCTCCGGTTACGTTTTTGCCGTCCAGAAACCATAATTTACAATTTGGCATTATTTCAAGCATTGTTTGATGTAAATGCTGAAGATCAATGCGTTTTTGTTCAGGCTGATGAGAAATATATTCATCAATGAGATGTTGAATATTCATAAAACTGATATTAAATGATGATGAATTGATTTCAAATATACAAAACTTCATTCTACAAAAAAGTCGAAAATAGCAGATGTAAAATTTGTTTAAAATAATTTAGAAAAATTAATAAATTTCATCCACATGAAAGAGCAGGATGCTGTACTTTCCTAAAATCTATATTTTTATTTTTGTTAATTCGTTTAATTAAAATAAATTCAGAATTCTCTGAAAAAGATTATGAAATTTCACAATATATCACCTTTTATATTTATACTGTTTATTGTTTTTGCAGGTTCTTCATCATTAAAAAGTCAGGATAAATTCCCAGACGGAACTGCGATTCCAAAATGGTTTAAAGAAAACAAGCCTACAGACATCAATAAACTCGGAAAGAAATATATCATTACAGATTTTGGCGTGAAGAATGACAGTACAATTCTTCAGACAAAGCAAGTTCAAAATATTATTGATGAAGCTTCAAAAAATGGAGGTGTAATCGTCGTACCAAAAGGAACTTTCTTAATCAGCTCAGTTTTTTTTAAACAAGGAACGCACTTGTTTTTAGAAACCGGAGCAAAATTAAAAGGAAGCGATGATATCAACGATTTTCCTGTCGTGACTACAAGAATGGAAGGTCAGACTGTGAAATATTTTCCGGCTTTAATTAATGCAGACGGTTTAGATGGTTTCACAATTTCAGGAAAAGGAACATTAGATGGAAACGGACTTCGCTTTTGGAAGTCATTCTGGAAAAGACGAGAATGGAATCCTAAATGCACCAATATGGATGAGATGAGACCTAGAATCATTTACGTTTCCAACTCAAAAAACATTCAGATTGAAGGAATTACTGTGAAAAATTCGCCATTTTGGAGCACACATTATTATAAAAGTGAATTCGTAAAATTATTAAACCTAACAATCTTAGCGCCGAAAGAACCTGTAAAAGCACCAAGTACAGATGCAATTGACATTGATGCCTGTTCAAATTTCCTAGTGAAAAACTGTTATATGTCGGTGAATGACGATGCGATTGCGCTAAAAGGAGGGAAAGGTCCAAAAGCGGATACAGACTCGAATAATGGTGAAAACAGAAACATTATCATCGAAGACAATACTTTCGGATTTTGCCATTCTGCGCTCACTTGCGGGAGCGAATCGATTCATAATTACAACATCATTTTCAGAAATTCTACGGTGAAAGATGCGTCAAGATTATTACACTTGAAAATGCGTCCCGACACGCCTCAACATTACGAATACATCACTTTAGATAACATTAAAGGAAACGTAAAAACTTTCATTTACGCAAAAGGATGGAATCAGTTTTTTGATTTAAAAGGTGAAGCAAGACCGAGAAAAGGTTTGGCAAATAATATTACCATCAAAAATATAGATTTAAGTTGTGAGACAGCTTTTTCTATCGAAAAATCAGATTTGTTTGATTTAAAAGATTTCACTTTTGAGAATTTTAAAGTCAAAGCTCTGAAACCTGAAATGGAAAACTTGAATCATATTCAGAATTTGAAACAAAAAAATATTAAAGTGGAGCAAGTAGCTTCTCTTACGCAATCTTACGATAAAAAAGACGACTCCGACATTGCTGCAAAATAATGAGTTTTTATTCTAAAATATTCGCTTTTTTATGTGTTTGTTCACAGCTTTTGTTTTCTCAGTCTAAAGAAATCCAATTCTTAACTGGGAAAGATGCCGAACACACCAAAGAATGGGATTTTTGGATAAATTCAGGGAGAAAATCGGGAAACTGGAGCAAAATCAACGTGCCTTCTCATTGGGAGCAACAAGGTTTTGGTTCGTACAATTACGGTCGGGATTATGTCACTTACGGTAAAAACTTCAAGTTCCACGACGAAGCAGGTTTGTACAAACACAAATTCACAGTTCACAATTCCTGGGAAGGAAAAACCATCAACATTGTTTTTGAAGGTTCAATGACCGACACGGAAGTGAAAATTAATGGAAAATTAGCAGGAGCAGTTCATCAGGGCGCTTTTTATGAATTTAAATATGATATTTCGGATAAAATTCAATTTGGAAAAGAAAATATTCTCGAAGTAAAAGTTTCCAAAATGTCGGCTGATAAATCTGTCAATAATGCAGAACGTCTCGCCGATTACTGGATTTTAGGCGGGATTTTCCGAGCAGTTTATTTGGAAGCCAATCCGAAAGAACATATTTTGTCAACGACCATTGAAGCCAAAGCAGACGGGACTTTTCGTTCAAATATTGAATTAAATGAAATTAATTCTGCCAACAATATAAAAGTCCAATTATTTGATGTTAAGAATAATTTGGTTGGCGAATCTCAGGTTCAAATTCAAAAAGGAGATACTTTAAAACAAATCCGGTTTTCCGTTAAAAATCCAAAACTTTGGACGGCAGAAACACCGAATTTGTACAAAGCAAAATTTACATTAAATAAAAACAAAAAAACAATAAGCCAAACCGAAGAAAAATTCGGTTTCAGAACCATAGAAATCCGAACAGGCGACGGAATTTTCATCAACGGAACCAAGGTGAAAATGAAAGGCATCAACCGTCACGTTTGGTGGCCGGAAACGGGTAGAGCAGTCACCCACAATATCGATTTGATGGACGTCCAACTCATCAAAGAAATGAATATGAACGCTGTTCGTTGTTCTCATTACCCGCCCAATAAATCATTTCTGAAAATTTGCGATTCGCTCGGTTTATACGTTTTGGATGAATTGGCGGGCTGGCAAAAAAAATACAGCACAGAAGTCGGGAAAAAGCTCGTGAAAGAAATGGTTAAGAGAGATGCCAATCATCCTTCTATTATTTTCTGGAGCAACGGAAACGAAGGCGGACATAATTTTGATTTGGATGCAGAATTTACAAAATATGACTTGTCAAACCGTCCCGTCATTCACGCTCATCACAAGCCTGGAAACGCTTTCAACGGAATCGATTGCAATCATTACGAAGATTATTACAGTACAAAAAATATCCTCGAAGGTGAAAATATTTATATGCCGACCGAGTTTTTACACGCACAAGATGATGGCGGCGGCGGAACTTCTCTGGCCGATTATTGGGAACTTCACTGGAATTCCAAAAAAGGAGCAGGCGGTTTTTTGTGGGCGTTTGTAGATGAAGGTTTGGTGCGAACGGATTTCAATAATCAGATTGATGTGAACGCAATCAACGCTCCCGATGGAGTTTTAGGGCCACATCGAGAAAAGGAAGGGAGTTTTTATGCTATCCGTGAAATTTACAGTCCGGTAAAAATTGATTTGAAATCGTTACCCAACGATTTTAATGGAAATATTGTCGTAGAAAACCGTTATCATTTTACGAATTTAAAAGATTGTCAGTTTGAATGGAAATTAGTTAAGTTTAAAGCACCATTTGCTTCTGAATCTGGTTTTGATTTGATAAAATCAGGAAAAGCAGAATCGCCAAATATTCAACCGACAGAAAAAGGAACTATCTATTTAAATCTTCCCGTAAACTGGAAAGAAAATGAAGGATTGTTATTAACTGCAACTGATGCTTTCGGAAAAGAAATTTATACCTGGACTTGGAAATTGAATTCGAATGAGGAAATTTCGAAGCAATTTTCTAAATCTTTAATTAAAGAATTTCCGGTTTCTGTGGCAGAAAATGATGCTGAATTTATTTTAAAATCAGACGAAAAAGAATTTACCATTGGGAAAAAAAATGGTTTGTTGAAATCAGTCATTGTCGATAAAAAAGGCAAAAAAATGACCTTTAAAAACGGTCCTGTTTTCGTGAACGGAACAATGGAACTATCGTCCATAAAATCTTTTACAGAAGGAAAAAACCAACTGATTG
>DKLU01000377.1:0-484 GCA_002455915.1 Chryseobacterium sp. UBA6632 | reverse complement strand
GAAGTCAATTATAAAAACGGAAATAAAATAATCTGGAAGCTCAATTCGAATGGAATTTTAGAATTAAATTATGAATATTCTTTGTCAGGAGATTATCAATTTTCAGGCATAAGTTTCGATTATCCCGAAAATTATGTCATCAACGCAAAATGGCTTGGAAAAGGCCCTTATCACGTTTGGAAAAACAGAACTCAGGGACAGACTTACAATGTTTGGCAGAATTTAAAAAACTCAACAAGAACAGGACAATCACCGTGGATTTATCCCGAATTTAAAGGCTATTTTGATGATATTTCGTGGTTGCAATTGGATACTGCAGAAGGAAAAATAACGGTCGGAACCAAAGAAGAAAAAATGTTCGTCAGACTTTTCGATTTTTACGGAATTTATGGAGCGGAAGGTTATCCGAAATTGCCAGGCGGAAATATATCTTTCCTCGATGCGATTCCGCCGTTGGGAACTGTTTTGGCGTTTAACAAGATCG
>DKLU01000063.1 GCA_002455915.1 Chryseobacterium sp. UBA6632 | reverse complement strand
TTTAAGTTTTAATTGGTTTTTTACTAAATAAATCCCTTTGGGTGGAGTTTTGAATGTTAAAATTAGAGTTATTATTGTTAAAATATAATATTGATAGGTGTTTTGAAAATTTTAAAATAATTAAATTTTTATTTAACTAACACAACTGGGATATGTTTCACCGGAAAATTTACCGACTTCGCGATGAAACAAAATTCATTTGCTTTATGATGAAGCTCTTTTGCTTTTTCAATCATGTTTTCATCAGAAACAGTTACCGTTGGGTTTAATGTTACTTCTGAAAAATGACCGCTTCCGTTGGTTTCTTCAACCATAATTCCGGTTGCATTGTCTGTATATGCGGTCACGATAACGCCTTCTACAGAGCAAAAATGCAGATACCAAAGCATGTGGCAGGAGGATAGGGAAGAGAGCAGCATATCTTCAGGATTATGCTTTGTTTTATCACCTCGAAAAGCGGGATCAGATGAACCTTCAATTATCGGCTTATTTTCTACCGAAATGGTATGGCTGCGTTCGTAGTTTCTGTAATTATCGGTTCCGGTTCCTTGGTTGCCTGTCCATTCAATTGTGGTTTTGTAGTGGTGTTCTTTGTTCATTTTTATATTTTATGATTTAAATTTATTAGACAAAAAACCTCCAGACAAAGTCCAGAGGTTGAAATTTTTTTTAATTAGAATATCCTATCAATTCTTCTTTATTAGAATTGTAAATTCTGTATTCTAAATACTTGAAAGAATCTCTTGGGATTACGGTTACCCATTTTTTATACTTGATAAACCATTTCATCTGGATGCTTTTGATGCCTTTGGTAAGGTAAGCTTCCACAAAAGGATGTACGTGAAGGTACAATTTCCCTTTTTCTTTTTGCATAATGGTTCTAAGGGTTTCACCCATTCTTTCAACAATAACGATCGGAGCTACAATTTCTCCGTCTTTATTAGGATTTTCTTCTTTGGTTTCAATTTGTTTCTCCGGACGGTTTCTCTGTCTGGTAATCTGTATTAAACCAAATTTACTTGGCGGAAGAATCTTATGACGCGCTTTATCACGCTTCATTTCTTCCTTTAGATGCTCGAACAAATCTCTTCTGTGCTCAGGATTTGGCATATCAATAAAATCGATTACGATAATGCCGCCCATATCTCTGAGGCGAAGTTGTCTTGCAATTTCTGTTGCTGCCATTTTGTTCACTTTCAAAGCGTGTTCTTTATTGACAGCAGTTCCGGTAGTAATGTTGTTCCCGGAGTTCACGTCTACTACGTGTAGTGCCTCTGTGTGTTCTATCACAAGATAAGCACCTTTTGAACTTGGAATATTTACGTGTTTTCCAAAGCTTTGTTTAAGCTGTTTTTCTACGTTATAATATTCGAGAAGAGGAATGTGGGAATTGTAGAAATGAACGATGTTTTTTCTTTCCGGAGCAATTACCTCCAGATAATTCTTCATTTCATCAACCATTTGTTCGTCGTCACAAGTAATGCTTACGAAATCCTGGTTGAAATTATCCCTTAAAATAGCTGAAGCTTTATCGTCTTCGCTTAAAACTCTTGACGGAACCTTGTTTTTCTGAATGTTTTTAAAAGTACTTTCCCATTTCTGAATCAGTTGATTCATGTCATTATGAAGGTCTGCTACTTTTTTTCCTTCCGCCACTGTTCTTATGATCACACCAAAACCTTCTGGTTTTATGCTTTCAATAAGGGTTCTCAGTCTTTCTTTTTCCTCAAAGCTTTTCACTTTTTTGGAAATTGAAACTTTGTTGTCGAAAGGTATAAGAACTAAGAAACGCCCCGTTAAAGAGATTTGCGTAGAAATTCTTGGTCCTTTTGTGGAAATAGGTTCTTTGGTGATCTGTAGCAAAACAACGTCGTCTTTCGCGATTACTTTGTCTACAGTTCCGTTTTTGTCAATTTCGGGTTGTATCTCGAAATTTTTTAAGCTTGAAGTGCTTTGTTTTTTAGAGATCGTGTCTCGCAAAAACTTTCTATAGGTAAGATATTGTGGCCCAAGATCCTGATAATGCAAAAAAGCATCTTTTTCGTAGCCGATGTTTACAAAGGCGGCATTCAGGTTCGGTGCCAGTTTTTTTACTTTTCCTACAAATAAATCCCCAACTATAAAATCACTTTTGTCCTCTTGCTCATGAAGTTCACATAGTCTTCCGTCTTCCAGCAATGCAATCTTTGTAAGATCATCTTCATGCGAAACTATTAGTTCTTTCTTCATTTTCTTAAGATAAATAATTTTGTAAGATCATAGGAAATAAGCTTTTTTAGTTATAATAAACTGTTTTTAAATATAAGAATAATCTCAGATGTAAAAATAGTATTACAAGCATAAAAAATCATCCCGCTTTTTCTTTATAATCTTAATAGTTGCAAAACAAAATATAGTCGGTGAGGTTTTAAAATATTAAAATCACCAACTATATTATTATATTGTAAATCTCGAGAAAAAGAGATTATTTTTTCTTCTTATGTCTGTTTGCTCTTGCTCTTTTCTTTCTCTTGTGAGTTGCAACCTTGTGTCTTTTTCTTTTCTTTCCGCTTGGCATAATTTTAATTTTTTAGTAACTAGTTAATATTCAGTTAATGTCTTATTTTACTGCAACTTTTGTTTTTACTTTCTCTACAAAAGATTTTGAAGGTTTGAAAGCAGGAATGTTATGAGCAGGAATCTCAATTGCAGTGTTTTTAGAAATATTTCTTCCTGTTTTAGCAGCTCTCGTTTTAATGATAAAAGAACCGAAACCTCTTAGATAAACGTTATCCCCATTATACATAGAAGTTCTGATCTCCTGCATAAAAGCTTCTACAACTTTCTGTGTTTCATTCTTTTCTGTTCCCAACTTATTTGAGATGGTGTTTACCAATTCTGCCTTTGTCATTTCCTTTTTTAATTTTAAATTTTAGGTGTGCAAATTTAGTTAAAAAAATTGAATACTAGCAAATTAGTGACAAATTATTTTTACCTGAAAAGTTGAGATTTGAATGTTTAGTTTGTATTAATATTACATTAACTCACCTTTACGCATCCGAATTACATGCTGGAATTGTAATATCCATGTTCTACGCAGAAGCGGATGAGGTGTAGTTTTGTCTTCAGCCCCAGCTTCTCTGTAAGTCTGTTGATATACGTGTCAATCGTCCTTGTGCTGAGGTTTAGCTTTTCTCCGATCTCTTTATTGCTGAAGCCTTCATAGCAGAATTTCATTAGCTGAATCTCGGTTGAAGAAAGTTCTTCCTGGCTTTTTTTCTGACGTTCCATATACTCTGTTACAGCAAGTGGTTGTTGCTCCCATTCTT
>DKLU01000060.1:771-3720 GCA_002455915.1 Chryseobacterium sp. UBA6632 | reverse complement strand
TCTTCCGATCTATAACGTATATTCTTGGTTGATGGATCCTAGTTCTTTAGGTACTGGAGCTAACTTTGCAGGTGATATTCTTAATTCTTGGACTCCTGATAATACAAATACAAATATTCCTTCAATTACAGCTAACAACATTGGTCAAGAAGGTTCTTCTGATAGATATCTATTCAAGAGTGACTTTATTCGTTTGAAGAATATTACTTTTGGATATAACTTTAATAAAGATTTATTAAGAGGTCTTCCTATTACGGGAATGAAAATATTCGTTCAAGGAGAGAATTTAGCGACATTTACGAAGTGGAAAGGTTATGATCCAGAACCAATGTTCCCATATTCATTAGGTGTTTATCCAAATCCAAAAACGGTTTCTGTAGGACTTAATGTACAATTTTAATAATAAGTTGAAATGAAAAAATTAATTTTAAATATATCTATAATTGGTTCTGTTTTAGTTTCTATGGGAGCTTTGCAGAGCTGTAGTGATGCACTAGATACCAATTTGCAACCTGGTACGGTTGAGGATGATGGAACTCCATTTAAAACTACGGATGCTCTATATAATTACATGATGGGTAACGTATATGGAACATTAGAACCTCAATATCCAATTCACGTTTCGGCTGTTCTTTCAGACGAGGTAAAACCGGGGGCTTCTAGTGGAGGACAAGAATTTTCTTTACATCGTTATTTCTTAACTTCTCAGGAACCAAGAGTTGCCGAGATTTGGCAGAATAATTACGCAGTAATCAATCATGTTAATCGTCTTGTAAGAGGAGCTGCAGGTATTACACCTACAAGTACCGCTGATCAGACAAGATTGAACCAAATTCTTGCTCAGGCAAGAGCAATGAGAGCTTATGCATATTTACAGCTTGAGTCTCTATTCTCTACGGATATGACAGATTCAAATGCGCTAGGAGTACTTTTACTTAAAGATGTTCCAGATCTTGATGCTAAACTTCCAAGAGTAAAGAATTCAGATATCTATGCATTTATTGAAGCAGATTTAACATTCGCAAGAAATACATTAACAACTGAAGGCACAAATCAATATTTTATTGGTAAAAGTGCTGTAAATGCTATTTCTGCTAGATATTTCTTATATAAAGGTGATTATGCGCAAGCTAAAACTTATGCTCAGGCAGTAGTTACTGCGTCTGCAGCTGGTGGTTTTGCTTTAGCTCAAGCTACTCCAATTACTAATACGGCTAGTGGTACTGTCATTGATGCAGCAGCATGGAGAACACAATTTTATGCTGTTGGGACTTCATTCAATCCTTATCGTCAAATGTGGGTTGATCAAAATAGAGGGGAATCTATCTTGTCCTTAGGGCGTATTGCTCTTGGAGGAAATGGAACTGCTATTGGTGCAGTTTGGAATACAAACAGCTCATCTCTTTCTGGATCTCCTATGTGGTTTTGGGGTCGTAACTTGTATAATTTGTTTGAAGCAGCCTATGGACCAAGTGCTACTCCTGGTGGGGCGCCTACTGGAGGAGATATAAGATTCTTAGCAAATAGAGATCCTACGAATTCTCCGAATCCAAGCTATGCAAGTTTATATCCAAATAACTTGGCTCAAACAAGACAAACAGACCGTTTAGTCATTGATAAATATCCTGGAAAATCTGGTACTAATACTAGAAATGATATCAAATTATTCAGACTTTCTGAAATGTATTTTATCTTAGCTGAATGTGCAGTTAATGATGGTCAATTGAGTACAGCAGCTGGTTATATCAAAAATGTAAGAGATGCTAGAAACTTTATCGCACCAGTTGCAGCTCCTGTATATGCAAATGCACAAGCGGGTTGGGCTGATGTTCTAAAAGAAAGACGTTTGGAACTTGCTCTTGAGGGACACCGTCTAATTGATTTAAAGCGTTTGGCTGTTAAAGCTGGCGTAAAAATGGACAGAAATAATACGGATGATATTGTAACCACTTCTAATCTTGAGAATGGTGATTACAGATATACTTTACCAATCCCATTATCAGAAATTTCGGCTAACCCGAATGCTCAGCAAAATCCTGGTTATAGTAACTAAGTATTTTAAAAATAGAACCGCCTAAAAGGGCGGTTTTTTTATTTTATCCGTAAATAATTAGAATAGATGTCCAAATAAACTTTCAAATTGTATATTAAGAATAGATATTAATTAAAGAATATTTGTATTTTTGAAGGATTAACTAAAAACATAATAAATAACAAATGAAAAATTTTATAACAAGCATGTTATTTTTAGGATCATTTAGCCTTGTATATTCTCAAGCCAATACTATTTCAACAAATATGGCAGGGGGAACTAGAGATATTTTTTATAATATAAAGTCTGAAGGGGCGGGAAGAATGCTTAATTATGATGAAATTACGGGGTCGCCATATCTAGATAAAAACTTCAGTGTCGCAAAGTTAGCAGATAATTATGAGAAGGCTCCAGTTAGGTATAGTACATTAAAAGATGAAATAGAATTTCAAAAAGATGGTAAAACGATGGTATTGCCAAATGAAGATCAATTTTCAAGAGTTGAAATAATATCACCTAAAACTGTTTTGGTAAGGTTAGATACAGGAGATGATCTAAAAGGATATTTTTTTGAACTAGTACAAGGTAAATATTCTCTTTATAAAAAAATAAAGACAAAATTTATTGATGTAGTTCCTGCTACCAATTCATATGCAACGGATAGACCTGCTTCATTTAAAACATTAGATCCAGTGTATTATATTAAGATTGGCGAAAAAGAATATATTAAAAAACCGAAAAATCAAAAGGAAATTATAGCACAAATTCCAGATAAAAAGGCTGCTATTGAAGAATTTGTAAAGTCAAATAAGATTAAGTTTAATAAAGAAGAGGATTTAATTAGATTAGTTGATTTTCTTAACAAATAAAAAATAAAAAAACAATTCAAATATTTGAATTGTTTTTTTTATTTAATT
>DKLU01000060.1:0-610 GCA_002455915.1 Chryseobacterium sp. UBA6632 | reverse complement strand
ATTGTTTTTTTTATTTAATTGATTTGAGAACGTTCTTTTTTTTAGCAGACTTTATTTCTTATTTTTGCCTTACAAAAGCAAAAAATGAAATACATATTTCTTATAATAACTTTCTTCGCCTCTATCGCTAACGCTCAGGTAATTAATAAGACAGACTCCAACAGGCTGGATAAAAAAATAGCTGAGAAAGATACACTGGTTATCGACTCGGGGAAGAAAGATTCCTTAAAAATATTTAAACCAACAATCAATGATTATCAGTATCAGACACAATTTTCTGAAAAGAAGGTGTTTGATACTGTTATGTCATTTGACAAGACGTATATCTTTACGCAATACAACAATAAAGATAACTTTGGGAGAGCGCAATTTGCCAATGTAGGAGCAGGATTCAATCCGTTGTCATTTGAAGTTAATGCAGAACAAAACTTATCATTGCTTCCCACTAATAAATCGTATGGGATTTTAGGGATTAATGATATCCAATATTATGATGTAAAAACACCGACGGCAACTTTTATCTATCATAATACGATGAAAAACGGAGCCGCACTGAAATCTACCTATACCCAAAATATTGGTAAAAGATTCAACTTTGCAGTGGAGTATA
>DKLU01000422.1 GCA_002455915.1 Chryseobacterium sp. UBA6632 | reverse complement strand
CCGTTGTAATAAAAATATTCGCCAAACCTTGTGGCGAGCCTTTTAATAAACTGATAATCTGACTCTTTGTACTGAACCGTGTATGGAAGCGAATACTCCGTATTGGGATGATGCACCAAAATATTTGCTTCATCAGGATATTCCGAAACGATTTCCTTGATGATCTGTTCCAGTGATTTTCCTTCAAAGCTGCGGCATTTTTTTCCACTTTCCATCAATACTGTCGGCGAATATCCGGTGATATAAAGTTCTCCGTAACCATTTTCTTTTCTGTTTCGAATATTCGCGATAATACCCACAAAAACCTGACGGATATTGCCATACCGATGAATATTAATGGTAATGGTTTTGCCTAAAATATTCTTAGAATTTTCCATCACATAGCCTTCGAAGCTATCCAAAGCATCGTCGGGAACGGTGATCGTGAAGGTATCGTGCTCATTGGTAAACTGGTTCAGCTCAACGGAAAAGGAAGATTTTTCCAGAAACGGCTTTCCGTCCATGCTCAACGTGGTGTAGACAATCGGGTTGGTCGGGTCATTTAGAAAATCCTGAAAACTCCGCATCGAGAAGTATTTTTTTAGATCATCGGGATGGTTCAGCCTCCCAAAATCGGAGTTGTAGTATTTTTCACTGTCTTCTTCGTGGTTGTTGTTGTTTTCTTCCATGTGTGTTGTTTTTTACGGGTTAGTTAAATAGTTACCATTTTAGTAAAAGTAATTCGTCTTTGATGAAATCATAAAACCGAGGTTGATGAGGAAGAAAGAAGCATGCTTCGAGTAATTCTCTAAGGTCTTTTTCTTCCAACATCATGGCAATACTACCATCATCATAATTAATTGAATCTCCTACATACCGTAAGGGATAGCGCTTCCCGGTCAGTTGACAGGTAGAATTTTGCCCTTTATTAGTGATTATATTAGGACCATCACAAAAGATGAGGTGCCTACTCTGCATATAATAGGAGAAGTGTTTGTTGGCGAAATGATTATTAATAAAAATTTGTGCACCATTATACGCCTGAATATTAATTTCAGGACCTTCATATAATTTGTTCTTTCTATTGGGATTATGCCATTGAAATTCTTTATCGTCAGTCATCGTAAGTGTTTTTAATAGGTGGTAAATAAGAAAGCTAAAGTCTGTATGGTCTAAGAACTGACAACTGAGATCAGACTAATTAATTGATTGAATGTCATTTGGTTTTATCATTTGGTTAATATCCCAAATATAGGAAATACATTAATTGAAAATTTGCTTTACGTAAAACTTTTCGACATACATTCGCTTTTAAGTGCTTATTAATGAAATAAATATTAATAAACTGAATTTTGAATTATTATTTTATTGTAAACGATAAAACTTATTGAAATTATTTTACAACAACATGCAAAAAAAACCGCGAAAGTAAACTTTCGCGGCTCTTGAAATATCAATAAAGATTTTTTATTTCTTTTTAGGCTCAGCTTTTGGGGCTTTAGATTTTGTATCAGCAGGAGTATTTTCATCTCTTACTAATTTCAACTCATCAACGATTCTTCTTGCACCTGCATATTTGTCGATTGTCCAAAGAACAAAACGAATATCTACGTTGATCGTTTTTTGCCATTCCGGTTCGAAAACGATATCACCGCTTAATGCTTCGCTGTTTCCGTCGAATGCAATACCGATAAGATTTCCGTCTCCATCGATTACCGGAGAACCAGAGTTACCTCCTGTAATATCGTTGTTTGAAAGGAAATTAACTGGCATATATCCTTTAGCATCAGCATACTGACCGAAATCTTTCATGTTGTAAAGATCAATTACTCTCTGAGGAAGATCAAACTCTTCATCACCTTTCTTGTATTTTCCAACAAGACCGGTCATATCTGTATAATAATTATCTGTAACGCCGAAGTAGTTTCTATCATTTCTGATTGGTAATTTATCTACAGTTCCGTACGTTAACCTCATCGTAGAGTTAGCATCCGGATAGAATTTTTTCTCAGGCATTGCTTTCATTAAACCAGCTAAGAAAAGACGGCTGTTTTTAGCAAAATTATCATCTATTTTTACAAATCTTTCGTTAGACCCTTTTTGATCAGCAATGATTCCGTTTGCAATTTTTAATAAAGGATCAGCATCTAATTTTAAACGGTCTGGGTTTAAAATAAAGTTAGTAACCGAAGTTTTATTAGCGAAAATAGATGAGTAAGCTACGTTTGAAAGATTTTTAGCATCTAATCCCATAATTGTAGCAGAACCTACATCTTTAGCAACTTTAGACTGATAAAGACCGACCATAGAATTCATCATTTCACCTTCAAGGTTGGTATTGATGTTTTCATAAGCCGCTTTTACAGCTGCATCTACTTTTGGTTTCATAGCCAGTCTTCCAGCCATATCCTGCTCTGCATAAGATTTAAGAACCGAACCAATCTGTAATGCTAAAGAGAAATACTTAGAATTTCTCATCAATTGAGAATAATAGTTTCTTTCTACATTTCTGTCAGATGATTGCTTGTAATACGTTGCAATATCATCTAAAACCATCTCATATTGAGCAATATTTTCCGGTTGTACTGCCCAGGTTCTGAATTTGTCTTCAAGTTGCTGCTTATCCGTAATTGTTCCGTTTTTGATAACAGCATCAATAGTTCCTTGTCTGTTTTTCCAGTAGTTAGCTACTGAAGCATACTGAGAAGCATAGTTCAATTGAGTCCCCTTGTCTTTATCCATATACTTCTTCATCACATCCATAGCTAATTTAGAAGCCTGAACCCAAGCCGGATAATCTTTACCTACCATTTGCTGAATTCCGTAAGAAGTCAAATAACGGTTTGTTCTTCCAGGATACCCCATGATCATAGAAAAATCACCAGGCTTGATTCCTTTTAAAGAAACAGGTAAGAAATGCTTAGGCTTTAATGGTTTGTTTGCAGGAGAATATTCTGCAGGATTTCCCGCTGCATCAGCATATACTCTGAAAACCGTGAAGTCTGCCGTATGTCTTGGCCACTCCCAGTTATCTGTATCACCACCGAATTTTCCTAATGATGAAGGCGGTGCACCTACCAATCTGATATCTTTATAATCTTGGTAAACGAAATAATAGAATTCGTTTCCGTTGAAGAAATCTCTTACTACTACTGTATATTTTCCGTTTTCAGAATTTTCTGTCTGGATAGCTTTCGATTCAGCCTCAATTACAGCTTTTCTCTCGTCAGCAGACATATTGTTGTTTAGTTTAGAATTGATTCTTTGCGTAGCATCGTCCATCCTTACTAAAAATCTTACATAAAGATCTTTTGCATTGAATTCGTCTTTTTGCTTCATTGCCCAGAAACCATTCTTCAAATAGTCTTTTTCAGGTGTAGAAGCTGCCGCCACAGCACCGTAACCACAGTGGTGATTGGTAAAGATCAATCCTTGGTCAGAAACGATCTCTCCCGTACAGAAACCACCGAAACTTACGATAGCATCTTTCATACTGGAGTTGTTTACGGAATAAATTTCCTCAGGCGTCAGGTGCAAACCTTCTTTTTGCATGTCGACACCGTTAAGTCTTTTGATGAGCATTAACAGCCACATCCCCTCATCCGCCCTCATCTGAGCGAAGCCCAATAGAAAAGTGAATAGTAGAAATAGTCTTTTCATTTTATAAAAAATTTTTGTGTCGCTAATTTACTAATTTTTACGATATTCTGTTTTCAAGTGGTACAAAAATGGAATACTGTGACTTATGAAAAAACTGCTTTTATCAATTTTTACGATTTTAGTTTTACAACTGTTGCTAAACTGCTCTTCATTGATGAATGAAAACTCTGCAAGCACGGCAAAAAATCCTCATATTCAACGGGAATGGATGATGATTTCTTTCGAAAATTTTGCTAAGGCTGATTTAATTAAAATGAATGCTAAAATAAATTTAACTGAACCCGCGAAAGATGGAAAAATTAATGGAAAAGCATTGATGGGGTGTAATGAAATCTTTTTTAGTTCTGAATTTAAAAATAACGGAAAAGTGAAAATTTCAGAAATAAATTCAACAGAAAAAGCTTGTCCGGATATGAAACTGGAAGATCATTTTTCAAAAACATTTAAAAACATCACAAATTTTAAAGTGGAAGGTCACTTTTTAACATTAAATGACAATCAGGGAAATTCAATGAAATTTATTGCTGCAGATTGGGATTAATTTAAGCTAAAAAATGTTTCGTCTTGGCTCAAATAATAAAACAAAAAAAGTCCGCGCTCTTGCGGACTTTCTCTTAATTGAAAAATCTAGTTGGTTTCGGTTATTAGTTTTTAGGAATTGTTCTTTTTATGTCTTGTATTGTTAATTCAGGAGTGGATACCAACCCCTGTGTTGTGCTTGGTGTGTTTTTAGAAATCGTGGCTTTACGTGATTTTCTTCCGGGAACTGTTGCTAAAATTTCATCAAGACTTGCGGTATTGGGAAGTAATTTTCCCGAATTAGTTGAGGCTTCCTGTTTGGGAGCTTGCTTTTGTTTTACCTCAAGACCTTGTTCTGAAGCCAACGTTACGGTAGAAAGTTTTTGCGCCATTCTTTCCTGAGCTTCCTTCATCATTTTTGCTTCAAATTCTTTTGATTCTTTATAGTTGGTGGCTTCCTGTACGTTTTCTTTTGTTTTAGAAACTTTCTTGTCCTGCTGAGCATACATATTGATGCTTACTACTAAAAAAGCGATGATATATAATGATTTCATGGTTGTTTATTATTTAATGTTAACTAATACTTTAATCTTTCCGATTTCGTTTTGGTCATAATCCTGAAGCGCTTTTCCGATAACCTGACCAATTTTCACCTTTTTGATATTGGCTTTCATCGCAACTCCTGATTTTGATGAAGTCACCAAAAGATCACCTCTTTTAATTTTCCCTCCTTCTAGGCAAACTTTAGTAGGAATTACCCCGATTACTCCCATCGGCACTTTCCCGATTAATTCTGAATCTATATTTTCTTCCGTTAAAAGAACTCCCGGTTTTGTCGCGTAAACGCCGGCTACCAAATTAGAATATGGTTTTGAAGATTTTTCTACTGTTCTGTCAGAATCCGTTGAAATAATTAAAATATCTCCAGGCTCGTATTCAGAAGTATTTCCTTCCACATCGAATGCTTCCGCAACGTCGGCTCCACTATTTTGAGTTCCACCATTGAAAAATCCTGTTCCAGATTTGTTAATTCTTGCAACATTGGTACTTGCACTTTGATAAACTGCAATGTTTCCTGATGGCCCTTGATGATTAACAAGCAAAGTAGACCCTGTTCCCGTAGTTGTTATATGAACCACAGGCTGACCATTAGAATTATTAAAGTTTCTGAAATATCCCGCTTTCCCTGTTCCAAAATTAGGAACCCAGCCATAAACAGCCGCACCAGATCCGTCTACGGATGCTTCAATACCATCTCCTGTACCTCCGGCATTGGCGGTAATTGCATTGCCATTACCGTCAGTAAGAGCAAGTAAGGCAGGCCCGTTTCCGCTGGTGTTACTGGAATAAAATAAACCTGCATATCCTCCCGTTCCAACAGATTCGCCATAGATACCCGCCGTTCCGAAATTGGCAAAAATAGAATTTACTTTACCGTGCACTGCAGCAGATGTTCCATTGGTATTATCTACAAAGAAATCTCCAGCCATACCGTTTCCGATTGTTTTGGCAGTTACTACAGTATTTGTATTTGATGTGTTAAAATTTTGAAATTCAGCCGCTTTCCCTAAACTAAATGAAGGCGTCCAGCCATAAATCGCACGACCGGCTCCATCCACATTGGCTTCTACGGCATCTCCGTCTTTTCCGGCATTGGCAGTTATTGCATCACCATTACCGTCTGTTAAAGCTACCAAAGCGCGTCCGTTTCCGGAAGTATTTGATGAATAAAACAACCCTCCAAAACCACCTGTTCCGGAAGAAACTCCAAAAACGCCCGCCGCTCCAAAGTTTCCAAAAATGGTTTTTACTTCACCTCTTACGGCTGCACTCACGCTGTTTGTATTATTTGAAAGGAAAGATGAAACATTTCCTAACGTATTATCTGGAATATTTCCGTTTCCATTAGATTCTACTTCGAAAGTATTTCTATCATTTGATGCATTGAAGTTTTCAAAGCGTCCGGCTCTACCTTTACTATTGTTAATACCAACTTGCCCTAAAACACCCACAGAAGTTCCCGTTGTATTTGTTGCAACAAAACCTCTTACTCCGTAACCGCCGCCATCGTTTCTACCGACAACAGCTCCGGCAATGTCACTTGTATTTCTTCCGACTATTGCTTCACCAGCTCCGTTATTGTCGCCAACTATTCCGGCAGAAGATTGTGAGCTTGTTACCCCTTGCACCCCAAATCCTCCTGCTGTAGAACTAAAAACCCCAGCTCCGTTTCCTGTTGTGGAAACATTTATTACTGTTCCGTTTCCTACGGTGTTGGCATTGAGAACATTATTATTGTTAGCATTATTAAATATGGCGATGTTTGCCGCAATACCATTGGTACTGGTTGCGTTCAGACCTGTTCCGGTATTACTATTTGCATAGACTCCATATCCGGCAGCTGATGCATTTCCGTAGACTCCAAGACCTGCAGGAGTAACTCCATAAACACCCCATCCACTTCCGTTTTGGCTTCCCCAGACACCG
This sequence comes from Chryseobacterium sp. UBA6632, assembly GCA_002455915.1. Lineage (GTDB taxonomy): Bacteria > Bacteroidota > Bacteroidia > Flavobacteriales > Weeksellaceae > Chryseobacterium. The sequence goes on along the minus strand of DKLU01000422.1, from coordinate 1,218 downwards.
ACACCTAAACCTCCGGTTCCATTGTTGATCCCTCTTACACCCGAAGAAAATCCTCCCGGAGCCGTGCTGTTTACAATACCTCTTACTGAAGCAATGCTTGATGTAGTTGCATTATTTATCCCTTCAATTGAAGTTCCGTCACCGTCATTTGTTAAAGAAAATAAATTTCCAGCATTATTTACGGTATTAGTATAAGGAATAGTAAAGTTTCCTCCTGTTCCGCCAGCAGATTTGGCATACATGGCAAATGGAACGCTTAAAAGCTGGCTTGTTCCTGTAATCGTATAATTCGTTCCTCCCGAAGGATCTGTTTCTGTTTTTAAATAATAGTTTCCTGAGGCCCAGTTGATGGTATTGAATGTTCCTGAAAGTACGGTTCCGGCTCCTAGTTCTAAAGTAATCAACCCGTTGACATTTGTACTTCCTGTTAATCTTTCAGAATACACAGACGTTCCCGCCGGAGATCCCTGAAGAATACTTACCCGTACTCCTACACTTTGATTAGCCAAAACTTGTCCGCCTGCATTTCGAACAATAGCTTGATAGCTCATTTTTTCAGGAACCTGTGCAAAGGCTGAAAATGTGCCCAGCAGAATTCCCATCGATAGTAATATTTTTTTCATGGTGATTATTTTTTAATGATTTTGAATGTTTTGATATTTTCTCCTTTCTGATTAATGCGAATGATATACATCGCTGAAGGCAGATCCGAGAAGTTGAATTCCGATTTAGATTCTGTGATCTTGCCCGATTTTATAAATTTTCCTTGCGAATCAAAGAGCTGATATTCAGAATTTCGATAGTCGTTGCTGGTAAAATCCAGATATAAAAAATCTTTGAACGGATTAGGATACAGTAAAATATCCTTTTGATTGTCAGCAGTTTCTTCAGTTGCAAGAACAACGGTAATTTCATAAGGTTGTTGTATTCCTTCCAGAATCTGGTTGCTTCCCTTCACAAGATAGGCGACTTGGCCTACGCTGTAAGAAACCGAACCATTGCTTCCCGTGGCATTACCTCCGGAGGTCATTACAGCACTTTGGGCGTGCAGCAAACCGGGGACAAAACCGATCACAATAAGGAAGAAGCATGGAATAGATCTTCTTTTCATTTCAAGTAATTTTGCGGTTATTAATTGGTGAATTCCCAACTGAATTTTCTTCTTTTTGGGAAAACTAAATTACCACAAATGCCAATCTGAAATTTTTAAAATAGATA
>DKLU01000424.1 GCA_002455915.1 Chryseobacterium sp. UBA6632 | reverse complement strand
AAAAGGCTAGATTTGGTGCAGGATGCTGGTATTATTAAACTGACGAAAAAAACGGTTGAAAAAATTCTGGAAGCAGATTCTTTATTGGCAAGACCCGACAATCAAATCATCAAAAATTACTATCTGAGATTCTATCGCGGAAAAAATAAGTGGAGTAAAATTTCCTAGAGAAATAAAAAAACCGCGAAAATATGACTTTCGCGGCCCCCTTATAAAACTGTTATTTAAAAGAAATTTACTTTTTGTTTATATGAAAAATTTATTTTAATAGTTGATTCGCTTCATAAATTAATATTTTGTGGTGTGATGTGATGATATTAAATTTGGTTTGAGGGATGTTTTCAGCTGCAACTATTAAAATAAATTATAAAAAAACAAAATGAATTATGTTTCCAATTTGCATTATTATAAAAACTAACTGAGACTTTCATTAAAGGCGTAAATGAAACGAATTATCCTTTAACTACTCGCGAGTTTTCATGATTGTACCGTTTTTTTAAAGATCTTCTTCGCTTATAAATTGGAGACTTTATATAATTCATTTTGTTTAACTAACATTGTGATTTATATAATTCAGTTCTAAAATTCGAAATAACTTAATCATTCATTTTTATGTCTTAAAATATGGATGAATTTGTGTTGCTATTTTCTTATTACAAATTTGATGATAACTGTTGAAAAAGTTTTTATATTATTTCAATTTTTAATTACAAAATTTTCACTTTTGTGTGAATATTATGCTTTAAATATTAATATTTAATTAATATTAGCAATACTTAAAAGCTTTTAATAATTATATTTTTAAGATAAAATTATCCTTATTTAATCCTGAAGTATAATATTGCCAATTCAGTGTTATTACATCAGAAATCTTCTTTTTAAAAGCACTCTTACTTTCCGTTTTTTTGATGCAAATATTTCCATTCTTAACAAAAAAATCATCCATTTCTGCATCTGAAATTTTTTCAGAATAAATGGCATTGACAATTTTATAAAGATTTTCTCTTTTTTTAATTTTATCTAACAATTCATTCTTTAAAATATCATAATTCATGAATATTAATTCCGGAGAAAGCGTATCTTCCTTATCTAAATATTCTAAAACTTCATCTGAATTTTGAAATGTTAAAAGTTTAATACCAACTTTTAACTCATTAAAAATATTTTTAAAAAAATCGATATTTTCATCAATATTATCCACCAAGAAAACATTGAGATATTCTTTATTCATAGCCAATTAATAGTTTACCAATATACTTTGAGCCTTTCTTCTTTTCGCCACAATTTTGTGAAACTGTGACGGTGTTACTCCGGTTGTATTTTTAAACTGTGTGCTTAGATGTGCCACACTCGAATAATTCAGCTTATGAGCAATTTCTGTAAGACTCTGTTTATTTCCTATAATAAGCTCTTTGGCATGCTCTATTTTTTGAAGAATAATGAAATTTTCAATAGAAGTAAAAGTAACTTCTGAAAAAAGATTGGAAAGGTATCCGTAGCTATGATTCAGTTTTTCAGCGATATAAATAGAAGCCTTCACGGGAACTACCTCATCGGAAAAAACAAGCTCAACAATAGCATCTTTGATTTTCTGAACCAAAGCAATTTTCTGACTCTCAATGATTTCAATACCATAATCTTCAAGGTTTTTCTTGAAAACTTTATGCTGTTCTTTGGTAAAAGATTCGTAGAATTCTACTTCGCCAAAGTTCAACAAGCGATATTTTAACCCCTGTTCTTTTAGTTTCTCATCCAATACTTTTTTACAAAGTGCATTGAAATCAAATTTAACGTACATTTTCATCCTGGTATAGTGTGTAAAATTTTCGAGTAAATATAATTACTTTATTTCAAATAAAAGTGAATTAGGCGAAAAATTCTAAAAAAATGTTAAAAAGCAAAAAACTCCTGCATTATTGAATACAGGAATTTAAACACTAAGGATGAAAAAAAATATACTGATAAAAAGCTCTGACAGCTTAGAACCGAGCATATGAATGTACTATTTTATATTTTAATTAATATTTGACTTTGATCTGTTACAAATATGAAGCAAAAAAACACTTCACATGTTATAGAATTATAATTCAATGTTACAGAATTTTAAGTCAATTATTTGTGAATTAAAAATTCCATCAAAAAATCATCCATGACGAAATTATTCCCAATATTAAAAACACCGTCATCATATACGCTATAACCTTGAGATTCATAGAAATTTTTCGCTGAATTATATTTATTAACATTTAAAATAATTCTTTCATCCCCTGCTCTCTCAACATTTTCTTTCAAAAACTCTAATGCCCCTTTTCCGAAACCTTTTCCTTTACTTTCGGGAACAAGATAAATTCGGTGAAGCTTGGTTGTTTTTTCCTCATAATGATTTTCATAACCGATAAACCCTTCAAACGAATTTTGAGATTCATCCTGAATTAAGAAATAATGATAATTCGGTTGTTGAAGGTGGTTTGATATTTCTTCTTTAGAATACATTGTATTTAGCATATATTCCATTTGTTCATTGGAAAGTATTTCGGCGTAAGCGTTTTCCCAAGACCTTCTCGCTAAATCCTGAATTGAAGGAATATCATTTTCTGTTGCTTTTATAAATTTCATTGAAGTTGAGTTTAATTAATTGAATAAAAAAGGTGAAAAGTATCAACCTTTCACCTTATACGTATAAATTTAAAATTCACAATTTACTACAAAGCAAATTGATTATTCACCTTTTAAATATTCGCCATTTCAGCCTTAATCTTAGCATAAAGACCTTCGGAAGCCGGAATTAAAGGAAGTCTTAAATAATTTTTAATAATTCCTTTTTCAGCCAAGACAGCCTTAATACCGCATGGGTTTCCTTCAGCAAAAATTAATCTTGTAATCTCAACCAATTTGTTGTGAATTTCATAAGCTTCATCTACTTTTTTATCTAAAGCCAGCTGAACCATTGTTGAAAATTCTTTAGGATAACCTTGTCCGATCACAGAAATTACTCCTGCCCCACCCGCTAAAGTTACTGGAAGTGTATATTCATCATCACCAGAAACTAGGTTGAATCCTTCTGGTTTTTTTCTTAAAATATCGAAATACTGAAGAATATTTGGTGCCGCTTCTTTAATTAAGAATAAATTCGGGAAATCATTTGCCAAACGCAAAGTTGTTTCTGCTTCAAGATTTTGTCCTGTTCTTGACGGAACATTATAAATAATGATATTTTTTCCTGTAGAGGCCAATGCTTTATAATGTTGGTAAAGCCCTTCCTGATTTGGTTTGTTATAATATGGAGACACAGAAAGTACCGCTTCAAACGCAGAAAGATCTGCTTCCTCAATCTGTTTTTTTACTTCCAGCGTATTATTTCCACCGATTCCTAAAACCAAAGGAACGCGTTTATTATTTACCTTAATGATATGGTCAATTACCTGTTTCTTCTCCTCAGCAGAAAGCGTCGCAGCTTCCGCTGTAGTCCCCAAAACAACCAAATAGTTGGTTCCGTTTTCGATATTAAAGTCTACCAATTTTGTTAAACTATCGAAATCAACGGATAAATCTTCATTAAAAGGCGTCACCAGTGCAACACCTACTCCTTTTAAATTGCTCATCTGTAAGAATTATTTTTGCCAAATTTAATAATTTAAGCTAAGAATTTGTAATAAATAATAATGTTTTATTCTACATATAATTATATTTGCATATACTAAAAGATATTATGAAAAATAAATTCTTGTTACTAGGAATTGCTCTGGCAACACTTTCGGCTTGTAAGACGGCTTCATCGGCTTCTTCCACGCAGCTTGTGAAAGTGAAAACCCAGAAGAATATTTCTATTAATAATGAGCTAAAGAATGATGAGGAGTTTGTAAAATTTATTGAACCTTATAAGCAAAAATTGGATAAAGAGATGAATCAAAAAATCTCTCACACCAATGTAGATCTTACCAAACAAGGTGACAATAGCAATTTGGGCAATCTTTTAGCAGACTATACATTTGAAGGAGCTGATGAATGGGCAAAGAAAAATCTTCAAAAAAACATAGATGCAGCATTGATTAACATCGGAGGAATCCGTACAACAATCGGTAAAGGCGATATTATGCTTAAAAATGTATTTGAAGTAATGCCTTTCGAAAATGAAGTGGTGATCGTAAAAATGAAAGGTTCGGATTTACAGGGACTTTATGATTATTACGCTAAAAACCAGGTGAACAATCCGGTTTCTCATTTGACGATTGAAACCAATAATGGACAATTAACCAAAACTTTAATTAACGGAAAAGCGGTAATTCCAACACAGGATTATTACATCGCAACCTCTGATTATTTGGCTTTGGGCGGTGATAATATGAAATTCTTCGCTCAAGGAGAATCTATCGCAACAGGAATTAGAATGAGAGATCTTTTTATTGATTATTTTAAGAAAAATCCTGAAGTTGTAGTAAATAATGATGTTCGTTTAAATTTTATCGGTAAGAAATAATGGATAGAAAAAAGTTTTTAAAAGCAATAGGTGGCGGAACTTTAGCAATGGCTTTAGCTCCCAATATGATGATGGCGGAAGAATTGAATATTCTTGATCTGAAATCCGCAAACAAACTTACTATTCTTCATACCAACGATCAACACAGCAGAATAGAACCTTTTGATGCCAGCTACACCAGAAATCCTAATCAGGGAGGTTTTGCAAGAAGAGCAACTTTAATTCAACAAATCAGAAATCAGGAATCGAATGTTTTACTTCTTGATTCTGGTGATATTTTTCAGGGAACTCCCTATTTCAACTTTTTTGGAGGTGAGCTTGAATTTAAATTAATGTCCATGATGAAGTATGATGCTTCAACTATGGGAAATCATGATTTTGATAATGGTTTGGACGGATTTTTAAAGGTTTTGCCAAATGCAAAGTTTCCTTTTATCTGTTCGAATTATGATTTTAAAAATACAATCCTAGACGGAAAAACTTCTCCTTACAAAATTTTCAATAAAAACGGAATCAAAGTCGGGCTTTTCGGAGTGGGAATTCAGTTAGACGGATTGGTGGGCAAAAAGCAATACGGAGAAACGGTTTATTCGGATCCGGTTGAAGTTGCTCAGCATTATTCCAACTTCCTGAAAAACGAACAAAAATGTGATCTGGTGATCTGCCTTTCTCACATTGGCTATGATTACAAAGACGAACCTAATAAAATCAGTGATAAAATCTTAGCATCCAAAACAGAAAATATTGATATTATTCTGGGAGGTCATACTCATACTTTATTACCTGAACCTGAAACTTTTACCAACAGAGCCGGTAAAAATGTTTTGGTAAACCAGGTTGGATGGGCAGGGCTTCTTTTAGGAAGAATAGATTTCTTCTTCGATTCAAATAAAAACGTAAAACATATTTCCTGGAATAATCAGGTGATTGACAGCAGCATAATAGCATAACATGAAAAAACTTTTAATTTCTCTTGGAATTTTAGCATCCCTACAAGTTGTAAATGCTCAAAATATTTCTTCTAAAAAATGGTCGGATCTTTTTTCCTACAATAATGTACTGGCCATGAAAGAAGGCGGAGGCAAAATAGTAGCAGCCACAGAAAACGAGATCTTTTTTTATACCATTTCTACAGGTGAAATTACAAAGTTATCAAAAGCCAACGGGCTTCATGATGTGAAAATATCTGCATTTGATTATAATCCGCAAACCAATATGGGACTTGTGGGTTATCAAAACGGTTCTCTGGATGTTATCACTCCGGACGGGGTGACCTATGTTGTTGATATTCCTTTAGCAACAGGCTATACCGGAAACAAAAAGATTAATCACATATCGATTACAGGAAGTAAAGCGACTGTTTCTGTAGGCTATGGTGTTTCTATTTTTGATTTGCCTAAAAAAGAATTTAATGATTCTGCATTTTTCATCACCGGAGGAGTTTATGAAGCCAGTAATGAAGCAACAATTGTTGGAAGTAAAGTATTTTCTGTAACTAATTCAGGTTTAAAAAGCCACGAAATAAATACTACTTTTCCTGTTTACAGTACTTGGACTACAGAAATGGCAGGATCATTTAATCATATAGATTCAGAATCTGTAATGACGTTTGGATCGCCAACTGCCGCGTATTTATACAATAATGGAACTTCTACTGCTCTACCGGTAAGTTTCTCTAATATTCGTGATATTGTAGTAACCAATAATGATATTGTAGTGACTGATGTCAATAGAATTTATACATTCGGAACCAACGGTACTTCCAGCGGAAATGTAAGTATCGGGGAAGAATGTAATACCGCGACAAAAGTTAATGGCAAAGTATACGGAGGAACAAAACTGAGCGGTATAAAAACTGAGGATAATATGATCTTCAAACCAGATGGTCCTTATAGCAATATTTCTTATAAAATTTCAGATCGGAAGA
>DKLU01000423.1:5988-8050 GCA_002455915.1 Chryseobacterium sp. UBA6632 | reverse complement strand
ATTACAGAAAGATGGCCTGGTGGTATGTTAACAAACTTTGTAACTATCAGAAAGGCTGTTAAGAAAATGAACTCTATCGACAAAATGAAAAAAGATGGAACGTTCGAAACTTTATCTAAAAAAGAAAGATTACAGGTAGACAGACAAAGAGCTAACTTAGAGAAAAACTTAGGTTCTATCTCTGACATGGTTCGTCTTCCTTCTGCAATCTTCGTTGTAGATATCATGAGAGAACACATCGCGGTAACTGAAGCTAAGAAATTAGGTATTCCAGTTTTCGGTATTGTTGATACAAACTCTGACCCAAGAAAAGTAGACTTCGTTATCCCAGGAAACGATGATGCTTCTAAATCTATCGATATGATCTTGAGCATTGTTTCAGAATCTATCAAAGAAGGTCAGTCTCAAAGAAAAGCTGATAAAGAAAAATCTAAAGAAGAAGGAGAAGTAGTATCTGCTGATAAAGATGCTGATTTTGATGCTGAATAATTAAAGATTTTCTTTAACTATAGAAAAAACCACTGAGTCAACGATTCAGTGGTTTTTTGTTTTAATTATTTCGAAATTCATTTAGTTTGAAAGCGTAATATTATAAGAGCTTGTAACAAATTTTGTTTTGTTGTAAACAGCATTACAAATCGTTCCCGACAACGTATAATTTTGGTTTTTCATCACCATTGCTAAACCTATTTTATTTGCACCAATCGGGATTTTCTTAAAATAATTGTTTCCGCTGATCGTTAAAACCATATTACAGTTCGATTTGTTTTCGACCGTTATTGATGTTTTTTGGCTGTCTTCCGAGCCATTTAATAAATCTGTTAATACTTCTGCTGTTTCCGATTTATAAGTCTTTATTAAAGTTTGGTATTCCCTTTCCGTTTGGCTTGCTGATGTATTGCTACTTCCGGTATTGACAGAAGGTTTGCTGTTGCCATTGGCAGGATAGGTCGTTCTGTGATAAGTTGGGCTGCAACTGTTCAATAGTACAACATAAAGCATCAAAAAAGGGAATAATAACTTCTTCATTTCACAATTTTAAACTGTAAATTTAAGTCATTACTTCTTTGTTGCAGTACTTTTTTCTACAGGATTATTCAATGTGATAAAAACACCCTTTTTTATTTCCTTTTTTGAGCTGTATTGTAAATCGCAAACATTACTCGTTAAAACATAATCATCTTTTTTTACCACAATAAAATTTTCTCCTTTAGCGGGAACAGCCAAATTATAAAACTCTTTTCCCTGAATTCTGAGAATGATATTACAATCGGAACTGTTCTTACATAAAAGAATGGCTTCATTACTGTGAAGGTCTTCATTAAACATGGCATTTAAGAGTTTAACCGTTTTATCCTTATGCTCGTTGCTGTTTTCTGTAATTAAACGTTTAAATTCCTCCGCATCAGAAGCGTTTCTCATTACACTGTTTGGAATATCCACAATAATAGGACGAGCCTCCATAGGTTTTGCATTCTTTGCTCCTTTTGTCCATGCCTGATTTTTTAGCGATACCAACTTGGGCTTCAGAACGCTTCTTCTGGGATCTTCCGGATGAGCCACTTTTAAAAATTCTTCTATTTCCGGGATGCTTGTGCTTTTAAGAATGTTTTTGAAATTTTTCTGAGCGTAAAGCAGATTGCTTACCGTCATTAAGAATAATGACAGAACGAAAATGTGTTTTTTCATCATATATGATTTTAATAGATTTCATTTGTGTGTTGAAGTATAGATATGACGATAAGAGACTGTAAGTTTTTACAATCTATCGTTTTTAAGGTTTAAAAAATTTACCTTATTTATTTAAAAATAGAATAATTTTTTAGTGTGCGTGTGTTAGAAAATTTTTTCATCATTTTGTTGTTGTTTTTAGTTAATTCTGAATTTTATATACGTAATTGTCTTTCCTTTAGAAGAAAACAATTCTTCGTAATACGTTCTGATATCTTTTAAGTGAGGTGTATCTGGATTATATTCCACTGCTCCGTAAATATCATGATGTGCAGTAATGATCTCATAGCCTGCACCTTGTAAAAAGCCTAATGTGTAGCCATGAAGAAAT
>DKLU01000423.1:0-5902 GCA_002455915.1 Chryseobacterium sp. UBA6632 | reverse complement strand
ATTCTGAATCGGTTTTTAAATGCACAATTCCCCCCGGTTTAAGAAATTTTTTATATCTCTCTAAAAAATCAGGATGCGTTAATCTATGCTTTGTACGTCTGTACTTTATCTGAGGATCCGGGAAAGTAATCCAGATTTCATCTACTTCGTTTTCAGCGAAATAATATTCAACCAATTCAATTTGAGATCTTAAAAAAGCCACATTATTCATCCCGTTTTCAACCGCTTCTTTAGCGCCGAACCAGAATCTTGCTCCTTTAATATCAATTCCGATAAAATTTTTCTCAGGGAAAGTTTTTGCAAGCCCTACAGAATATTCTCCTTTTCCACAACCTAATTCAAGAACAATTGGATTATCATTTTTAAAGAAATCTTTTCTCCAATTTCCTTTTAGTGCGAAACCATTTAAAGCTTCGTCTCTTGTTGGTTGAATTACGTTTGTTAATATTTTGTTTTCAGCGAATCTTGCTAATTTATTCTTGCCCATGATTAAAAAATAAAATCTTGCAAAAATAGCAAAAAATAGAGGAAATCATACTGCTTTTGGGCTTAAAAAACAGTATGAATGATTATTTTCAGATAAAAATCTAAATTTTTATTTTTTATAAGAACTTCCTAATGCCACGATCAAAGGTTTCTGAATTGTTTTCTGTGAAGCATATTGCGATCCGCAAACAATGCTGGTGAAAAGATAATCTCCTTTCTGAATGACAATCGCATTATCACTATGTGCGGGAATGGGAAGTCTGTATTTGGTGGTTCCGATGCCTTCCATTCTGACGATAATATTGCAGTCAGATTTGTTTTCGATCATCACAATACATTCTTTCGCGTTGGGGTCGTTATCAAAAAGAGAGTTTAATATTTTTACCGTTTTATTCTTGTGTTCCACAGGGTTTTCTCCCATCAGCATATTAAATTCTGAGGCTTCGGTATCGGCTATCACTGCATTTGTAACCGTAGGCGTTGCAGCATATACGTTTTGCGAAGCGCTTGGCGTATATACAATGGCAGATTGCCCAACCTGTAATTCTTTCTGATATTTTAGAATTTGTTTTTGCTTAATAATAGCATTCATTTCATCAAATGAAATTTTGGTAGACGGTCTTCGTTTCAACATAGCAAGCCAATCCTGCATTTGTCTTACTTTTGTATCTCCGGGAGGTGCATTTTTAATATAATCCTTCATCATATCCATCACTCTCGGTTTCAAGACAGATCTTCTGGGGTCATCCGGATGGGCATCTCTAAGAAAAGCATTGATTTCGTAAATATTTTTACTTTTAAGGATATTGCTGTAATCTTTCCCTCTCGATTGTGCCGAGAGACTGACGAATAACGCTGTACTAAAGAGTAAAAGTAATTTTTTCATTCACACTAATATTTAGTTAAGGTTTGGTGATCTTAATTTGGCATTGGTTATTAGTGATTAATTTATAAACGGAAGAATAAAATTTTTATTTTTGACACCGCTTTGTGAGATAAATGTAAGGATATTTTTAGAAGATAAAAAAATGTGCACTATAAAAATTTTATAATGCACATTTTATTAACAAGATTAGTATATTATCTTACGACGTCCTGAAGGTGAGAGTTTCTCAATCTTCTCTGGTAAATCGGTAAGTATTTTTCGATGGGGATTTTTACAGCTTCGAAATTGCCAGCCATAATATAAGGCTCAATATTTTCTGAAGTATAAACGAACTGTAGGAAATTATCAATTAAATTTTCAGGAATTTTGAATCTTGTGAAGTAATCTTTACCCATATAGTTTTTAATCTGAGTAATAGAGCTGTTCATTTTCTCGTAGGCAATATAACGTTGCTTTTTCTTTCTTTCTCCTGAAAGAATATCGTAAATGCTTTCTAAACTGAAAGTAAGACCACCATCCCGAAGCCCGGCAACAGGCAACTCTGGCGGATTTCCATCTCCTTTAGGTTCTGGCAAGCCGATTACTTTTTTAATTGCTAATGCTTTGTCTTCTTTTCGTAAAGCGTTTACGTCATATCGTAAATTTCCGGTAGGTTTGAATCTGCTGATTACCACTTCCTGAATATCGTGATAGGCAATTTTAAGCTCGATAAAATTTCGGTTGCCTAGCATTTGTGGGGTTAGTTTTACGTCTTTTCTTTCCGTAACAATAGAGGTAAAACGAATAACGTCTCCCGGATTTGCCTGAATATTAAAATCCCCGTTGTAATCTGTAAGAACGGTTCTCTGGGTATTAAGATTGGTAACATATACCTGATTAAGGTACAAAACGGAATTATCTCTTAAGAATACTTCTCCGGAGTATAATTGTGCATTCACTTTTACCAAAAAAGTCAATAGCAGTAGAGTAATAAGTTTATTCATATATAATGAGGCAAAATTACACAGAAATCTATCAATTTATACCTAATTAATTAGTGAAAAGTGGTTAAAGTTATATTAAACTTTTATAGTAAACTGTTAAGGAATGTTATAAGCTTTCATTTTAAATATAAAATCTATGAAAATAATATTGTTGAAGGCATTTTATTATCTGTTTTTAATAAGAAGCCAGCTGGTGTATTTTACTTTGGTAGGCGAACCAAATTCACTGAAACTGATGAAATACCAATATGTTGCCGTGTTCACAGGTCTGTCTTTGATGTTTCCGTCCCATTTGAAATTATTGGCAGGAGTGCCGCGGAAAACTTCAGCACCATAACGGTCAAAAATTCTGAATTCAAGATTTTCTTTTGTCATGAGTTGTGAGTAGTCGATAGAATCATTAGAACCATCAAGATTCGGCGTAATGGCATTAATTAAATTAATGATGGTGAAATCTCTTTTAATATCCTCACAATTCTGAGAATCTCTTACAAATATCGTGTGAACACCTCTTGGAACATTCGTGAAAACGTTTGTACTTTGCCAGCTCACCCCATCCAAAGAATACTGATAAGGAGGAGTTCCGCCGCTTACACCAATGGTAACGGTTGTTCCGTTGATGTCAATTAAAGAGATCACGGGAAGCGAAGATTCTGTAATATTTACATGTTGTCTGTAAACACATCCATTGAAGGTAAGATCTACCCAATAACTTCCTACACCAACATTATTAATCGATGGTGAAGTTGCTCCTGTGCTCCAAAGATAGCCGTCAAATCCGGGGCCTGCATCTAGTGAAGTCGTGGTTTTAGGACAAATAATTTTATCAAATAAAATGTCTGATTTTTTTGAAGTTTTAATATTGATGGTAATTGAAGCAATTTCCGGACAGGAATTTGGTTTTTCAAATCTGATATAAATCGTCTGATTGCCTGAAATATTTACCGGATTATTAATTGGCGAAACATTATTTTGAGCGTTTGATAATGTATCAAAAAAGCTGTAAGTAACTGTAGGATCTGTAGTAAACTGAGTGATAAATGGTATTAAATCTACAGCTTTTACGGCATCAAGATCATCATCGCAAACGGTTTCCGTTACATTTGTTCTTAACAACGGTAATCTTGCCCCAATACTGAAAGTTAATGGCTGAACCACCGGCGGACAACCATCTGGAGAATCTACACGAATGTAAATGGTAGTGGTTGCCGTATAACTCCAGTTATTCGGAAGGGTATTTGTATTTCCTGCATTAGCATCCGTTAAGCTTCCGTAATATCTGATATTAGTGAAGAAGCTCGGATTATTTAAAACAATTGGAGTGATATTGGAAAGAATTACCGTAACTGTTCCGTCAAAATTATCATCACAGAAAACTCCATTATAGTTTTGAACAATCACTGCAAGATTAAATAAATTCAACGTGATCTGAGCAATGGTTTTACATCCCAAAGTATTTTTTACAACCGCATAAACAATGGTTCCGTTTGGAGCAGTGTAATTGTTTGGAGTTGTAATTAAAGCAGCGGCGTTTTCATTCTGAGCATCAAGTAAAGTCGGGTAGTAGGTAATAGTGGTTCCTATAGTCGTGGAGACATTGGCCGTTGTGAGATTAAATGTACCTTGTCCGTTCACATTACAAGCCGATAACGTTACATTTTGGGTAACAAGAGCTTGAATATTAATGGTTACGGTTATAGTTTCACAATCTGTAAATTCAGGATCATTTCCGCAGAAAGTATAAGTAAACGTATCTGTTCCCACCGTTCCCGGATTGGTAACTGTATACGTAATGATTCCAGTTGTAGGGTTTACTGTTGCCGTACCTAACGTTGGCTGAACAGTAACGGCCACTGTAGAAGCAACCGGAGTTTGAGCTGAAGTTGTAAATGCCGGAGTAATCACTTTATCGGTACAAACATCATACGTTGCTGTACTTTGTTTCATACAATTCAACACTTTGTATTGTGCCGATACCAGCGGCGCGCAACTTCCCATGGTTACAGAGCAGGTATAATAACCCGACTGAACAGGGGAGATGGAAGAATTGGTAGCCCCCGGAATGATATTTCCGTTTCTGTACCATTGATACGTGTCGTAAATAATAGGATCTATCGTTAAAACGATTCCGGGAGCACAATCGCCTCCGGATTTTAAGATTACAGGTTGCGTAGGAAATCCTGCGAAAAAACCACCGTAGCCCACGGCATCACTTCCCGCGGTAATTCCTGCTGTAATGGCTTTATCTGAAATTACCGTAATGGTTCCCGTAACATTTGGAATTCCGTAAGTTACCCAATTGTTGGTTCCTGTCATGTTAAACGGCCCTGTACTGGCTGGTGGAAAATTTCCGTTTACGGTGACAACAGCACCGCGTTCTGTGATTAAATTTAATTTGGTTGGAATATTTAAAATCCCAGATGGATTATTATTGGAATGAACAAAGTTTTCATTAATAAAACCTAGCTCATTGATTTGCTTGGGTAAATAACAATTCAGAGCCGGAATAAAATTAAAACCTCCCGTTGCCGTTTCGTTTCCAGATCCTGAATCACCCGCTAAAATCTGATAAACGTATGCATTTTTGGAAGTTTTCATATATAAATTATAATGACCGCTCCCTTGTAGCTGATATTTGCTATCCGGAACTACATAATATTGCCCCGTATTAATAGTCGCAACCGGCGGAATTTCATTATTTACATAAATCTGCGTGTTATCTTCAGTGGCCACGACGATGGCGCCTTCCATATTGGCTCCCACATTTCCGTTGCCTTTTACTAAGGCAAATTCACTTCCCAATCTGTCAACAGGAACGGCTTGATCCATCAGAATATCTGAACTGGAAGGGAAATTTCCTGCATATTGACCATTAAAATTACCATTCGTAATATTTACATTTTTGTTTGAAACAATTTTAGCCCCGATAAACCCATCTGCATTTCCGGAAAGGTTGCCAACTCCATCGATAATATAGGATTGCCCTTTATTCAGTGTGACCGTCATCGTAGGAGTGGTTGTTCCCGTGGTTCCGTTAGAAAACTGAGTGGTAGGTTTATAATTTGAAATCGTAACCGTTGTATTATCTTCTGTAGCCAAAATACTCGTCATGAAATTCAGAATAGGATTAATGACCGTAATAGGGGCTGTAGCTACATAAAATAGCTTTCCGGTAGAGGGAATTCCCTTTGAAGTAATGATTTCTGCGTGATTGAAAACTGAAAATCGAAGGTTAGCATAAAAAGGAAATTCTGCCTTCAAATAAAGTCCTTTTGTGGTTGGAGTAAATAAATCGGTCTGCTGAGTGGTGATGATATAATCTCGTAAAACATCAAATTTCTGAGGATTATTTTTGCTGATATTTACCGTTCCGATTAATATATTATTGTTATAAATGCTTACCGGAAAGGGTGTTGTACGGTTGGTAGACATATAAAGCTTCTGATACTGATTGGGATTTCCCGTTCTGTCGACCATAGGCGCAAACCAATGCTCTCTATCTAATTGAGCAAAAGTAGTAGAGAAAATATAAAAGATAAGAAAAAAG
>DKLU01000426.1:4840-8772 GCA_002455915.1 Chryseobacterium sp. UBA6632 | reverse complement strand
TTCCGAATGCCGAATATAATGCATCCATCTACCCTTCTGCACAATATTTAATCAATAAATCCCTTGAAAAGATCAACAATAAAGAGTTTGAAGATATTGCGTATTTCGAGCCTTTTTATCTGAAAGATTTTCATGGAGTTAAGAAAAAGAAAAGCGAAGATTAATTTCTTCGCTTTTTTATTGTAATCTAAATTTACTGTGCTTTTTTAGCCGGCTTCTTTGGTAGCGTTGTTGGCGGTGCAGAATTCAAATCATCAATCAACAGATTGTTATTGTTAGGAACCACTTGTTGTGGCTGCTTGTTATTTTGATTCTGCTGCAAATTATTCATCATCGTAGTACCCTGAGGATTTTTATTAAGACCTTGGTTTGAACCCGGCTGATTCGGAACGAAATTTCCGCCATCTTCTCCCGGTTTTTGGGCTAAATTATTTCCTTTATTATCCGTAGCCTGAAAAGATAAATCGCTCTTCAGATAATTCAGCATTTCTTTAGCTTTCAGACCTTCTGGGGTTTTAGCATAATTTAAAACAATTTGTTCCAACTGAAGAATCATGACCTCTTTCCCACTCGATTTTCCTGCGTTGAAAGCATTTAGCAATGATAATTTTGGAACCAATGCATCTTTAGGATTTTTTTGAATGGCTTGATCTAAAACATCTTTACTTTCGGTAAATTTCTCAGATTCATATAAAGCATAAGCCCTTTTATATTCATTTTCAACGGCCTCAGAAGATTTTACAAACGTATTACTTTTCGGATTTCGTGCAAATTCTGCAAAAGATGAATATGGATAATCTTTCAACAAAATACTTTTTGCTCTTTCGGCAGCCATAGGATTTTTCTCATGATTCATGGCAAAAATCTCATACAATGCCTGCAACATTACTTTTTCTTCTGGCTGAACATCTACCAGATCGTACAATGTTTTCGTGGCTAAAGAAGTATTGGTAAAATAATTCTGATACATGATTCCTAGGCCTAATGAAGCAGTATCTCTATCCTTTTTCAGTTGAGATAATTTACCTGCATCAGTCGGAATTTGTTCAATATAAAAAGCAGGCTCAAAACGTCTCGGATTAGGTGCTGTAGTTTGTCCTAAAGCCTCGTTTTTCATATCATCAAGCGATGCGCCCATTTTCTTAGAATAACGCCAGTTATCTACCAATGCTCTGTCTCCCCAAACTTGCTTAAATGAAGAAGTTCCCTTCGCTACCGTTCCTGTATTGCTGAAATAAAAGCCTTTGGAAGCAACCCCGAAATCTTCAAAAGAATTGGAGCCGTTGGCAAATAAAGAAGTTGAACTATAATCGCCTGTATCGAAGCCTTTTGCTCTTTCTGCACGTCTTCTTTCAAGCTCTTCTTTTTCTTCTTTAATTTTTAATTTAGCAATATATTTACTGAAAAAATCTGTCTTCTGTTCCGGAGACATTTTTACCAGATTCAGAATACTGTCATTTTTTTTGATTAAATAATAGTTTCTGGATATTTTTTTAATATTTGTAGCCTGATCTTGCAATAAAACTTTTGACGGCTCGTAGGTCATCACAGCTAAAGCGGAATCATAATAGCTTCCAGCCCCGATATAATCGTTTTTAGAAAGATAACCCTGCCCTATTTCATAATAGGCCAAACCACGAATTTGTGGGTCTGAAACCTTCTCCAGCAAAGATTTTCTGAATAGTTGTTGAGCTTCATCTTTTTTACCAGCTTTATCGGCCATTAGCCCTAACGCATATAAAAATTCGTTCTTTCGGGAACCGTAAGTTCCTTTCTTACTGATGCCTTCAAGATACTTTTTACCACCTTCATAGTCTCCTTTTCCGTTGAAAGTTTTGGCAACTTCAATTTGAGATTTCACTTCAAATTCGAAATCGTTGGCATATTTATAAGCTGCCATAAAGCTTTCTCTTGCCTTATCACTTTGTCCGGAATTTTGTAAAACCTGCCCTCTTAAATAGGCAATTCTACTTTTTAATTTTCGGTCGGAGTTCAGTTCAAAAGCACGATCTAATTCTTTGATAGCTTCGTCTTTTTTATTCGCATCTAAAAGAGATTCAGCATAATAAATACTTAATAATTTCTGATAGCTTTTATTAATCTTATCATTCTGAAGCTTTGCAAAAGTCTCGTGAGCCTTGTGATAATCTTTAATCTGAGCATACGCTAAACCCTGATAAATTCTTGCTAAAGGAATTCTTTTGTCTTCCTTCATGTGAGTGAAAACGTAATTCAAAGCATCAAGTGCTTCCAAAGATTTTCCTCTGTAAATTCTTGATTGAGCAAGAATCATATAAGCTTCGAAAATCTGCTTATTTTTTTCTTCTCCGTTTCGGATTACAGAATATTTGTTGATTGCCTTTAAAGCCTTTGCTTCAGCAATTTCAAGCGTGGTAGCACCTTTTGTAGCAGGTTCTTCATTGGGTTCTTGTGGTCTTCCTAAAGCATTTTTAGCAGCGCCTAACGCTCTTTGAGGAACTCCCTCATTAGAAGGACCTCTGTTGATTTCCGCCATTTTCATAGAGTTTTCGGCGAAAGCTGAAGATTGCCCCAAATCACTTCCCAACGGCTGATCTTCGTAGGTTAAAATAGGAATATAAGGCGCATAAAAATTATCTTTATGTGCCTTATCTCTGGTTTCAAACTCGTTGTTCAACGCATCTTTTGCATTAAACAAGGTGTTGTAATATGTGGTAAAACCCTTCATGAACTTGGATCGCTGTTCCGGCCTTTTTACTTTCGTTCCGCACGAAATAACGATACACGCCACTAAAAGGAATAAAATATTCTTTTTCATTATTCAATATAACTCGCTAATCTGCTTTTTATTATCAGAAGCTTTGATGATTTTGTAAAAATAATAAAATTTTATATTGAAACTCTTTATATTTCTTTCAAAATTTTGTAAACCAAATGGGTAGGAAGTCCCATAATGGTATAAAAGCTGCCATTCATCTTTTTAATCTTTGCCATTCCGAGCCATTCTTGGATTCCGTAGCTTCCCGCTTTGTCGAAAGGTTTGTAATTTTGAATGTAAAAATTGATTTCTTCATCAGAAATCATATCAAATTCTACGTCGGCAACATCGGTCTCAGTTATGATTCTATATAAAGTTTTGATGGTAATTCCTGTATAAACCTGATGTGTTTTCCCTGAAAGAAGTCTCAACATATTTCGTGCGTCTTCTTCATCTTTTGGTTTTCCAAGAAACTGATTATCAATAGCAACAACCGTATCGGCGGTTAACAAAATCTCACCTTCCTCTAAATTTCGAAATGCATCTGCTTTTAATTCAGATAAATAAGCTGCGGACTCTCCTACTTTAATATGTTCAGGAACAATTTCTTCACAATCGATTTTTACCACTTCAAATTCAAAGCCTAAACTGGCTAAAAGTTCTTTTCTTCTGGGAGATTGTGATGCTAGTAATAGTTTCATTTTCAGTTAATTAAATAGATTGTGTGTTGTCCTCATGCCAATTTCCCTGAACTTTCATTACCTGCTCAATAACATCGCGTACTGCTCCACTTCCCCCTTTAATGGGCGAAATATAAGAGGCTATTCCTTTCACTTCAGGAACCGCATTTTCAGGACATGTTGCAATGGCTGAGTTTTTCATCATCGGGATGTCCGGAAGATCGTCTCCCATGGTTAGTATCTCCTCATTTTTAAGATTATATTTCTTTTTGAAATCCTCATAATCAACCATTTTATTGTGAGATTTTGGATAATAATCCTCAATTCCAAGATAATTGATTCTGTGTTTTACCATTTCATCATTTCCACCTGTGATAACGCCGATCAAATAATCATTTTTTAATGCTTTTACAACCGCATAACCGTCTAAGACATTCATTACTCTCGACATGTTTCCACCAGGCATAAGATAAACGCTTCCATCTGTAAAAACCCCGTCTACATCAAATACAAAT
>DKLU01000426.1:4233-4701 GCA_002455915.1 Chryseobacterium sp. UBA6632 | reverse complement strand
TCTACATCAAATACAAATGCTTTTATATCTTTTAATTTCTCTTTATAACTCATACATTTTTTGAATTGAGTGATTCATTGTTTTATAAATCTCCAGACTTTCATCTTGTAATAATTGCTCATGTAATTCCAGAATTCTTTTATCGTTTCTTACCGCCGGACCGGTTTGCGCAGATTTAGGTTCAATTTGATGAACTTTTTGAATCGTTTCATCAATTAAAGGCAAAAAATAATCAAACGGAATTTCCTGCGAATCCGAAATTTCTTTGGCTCTCGAAAAAAGATGATTCACAAAATTACAGGCAAAAACAGCCGTTAAATGAATGTATTTTCTCTTTTCATGAGTGCTTTCCATTACATTTTTAGAAATCTTAGAAGCAAGTTCAAATAATGTTTTTTTATCTTCTTCATTTTCGGTTTCAATGAAAAAAGGAATGTTTGAATAGTCTAATTCTTTTGATTTTGAAAA
>DKLU01000426.1:3565-4065 GCA_002455915.1 Chryseobacterium sp. UBA6632 | reverse complement strand
AATTCTTTTGATTTTGAAAACGTCTGCAAAGGATAAAAACTTGCCTTTCGGTACTCACCTTTTAAAGCTTCCATCGGAAGAGATCCTGAAGTATGTACCACAAGAGCATCCTTCTTTTGAATGAGTTTTGAAACATCTTCTACAGAATGGTCACTGACACAAATAATATATAAATCCGAATCGACTAAAGTTTTCGTTGAATAGGAAATATTTAATTCTTCTGAAATTTTTTGAAGTTCAGTTTCATTCCTGCCAAAAATCTGGGCTAAAGGAATATTATTCTGAACAAAAGCTTTTGCCATATGATAGGCTACATTTCCGGAACCGATAATTACAATTTGCATAAAACAAAGATAATATTTTAGACAGGAAGATAGGAGAGGGGAGTTGGAAGTTTTACTAATTTGGGTTTTAATTTTGTTTAGAAGCGTTTTTTTAACAAACTTTTTTACATTTTTTTCTATTTAACCACAAAAGGCACAACAGATCAAGATAATATA
>DKLU01000426.1:0-3270 GCA_002455915.1 Chryseobacterium sp. UBA6632 | reverse complement strand
TTTATTCTTTTGAGAACTTTTAGCTATCTATTAATAACTACAATAATATCTTTTGCTTCTTTTGTGGTTAAATGGAATTTTAAATAAAAATTTAAGGATTAAATATTTTTTAAAGTATTCATTATCAATTTTTCAATCGGATATTTCATAAAAAGAGAGTTTGAAAATAATGTTTCAGATTTTATCATATTGCTGAACAGTAAAGAGATTGGTATGGTTTTTACTAAAATTATTCTAATAAAAAGCAATAAAAAGTTGAAAATCATTCTTATATTTAATTCAGATATTTGAACTGAAAATTGAAAAAGTAATTTAACTTTCTGTTATTTTTGTAATCCAAAACAATGAAAGCATCTTATGAAGATTAAGGACGCGGAAATTATTTCGTTGATGCAAGATCCACGAACTCAGGAAAAAGGGGTTCGTGCTTTGATGGACGCTTATCAGAGCAGATTGTATTGGCACATAAGAAGAATTATTGTGGACGGAGATCTTGCACAGGATACTTTGCAGGAAACTTTTATAAAAGCTTATCAGAATTTTCATCAGTTTAAAAATGACAGTCAGTTATACACCTGGCTGTACAGAATCGCCACCAATGAGGCGCTGCAACAGGTAAATAAGCTGAAGAAAATGCAGAAATCTGATGAAGATCCGGAGTACCACATGCAGAATCTTGTGGCAGATAATACAGAAGGAGATGCAGAGGAAATACAGATATTGCTGCAGAACGCCATACAAAGCCTGCCCGAAAAGCAGAAACTGGTATTTATGATGCGGTATTATGATGATTTGCCTTACGAAGAGATATCTAAAATTGTAGATATGTCGGTAGGGACTTTAAAAACGAATTATCATTATGCCAAACAAAAAATAGAAGAATATATCAAAGAGAATTACGAAAGATAATTTTTGAGAAACAACAACATGAAAGATTTTGATCTAGAAAAATTAGAACGCAAGAACATTTACAAAGTTCCTGAAAACTTGTTTGAAAGTATTCAGGGGAAGGTGATGAGCGAGCTTAATGATTTTGATCTGGAAAAATTAGAACGTAAAAATATTTACACAGTTCCTGATAATTTGTTTGAAAATATTCAGGAAAGAGTATTGAATGAAATAAAGGTTGAGAAAAAAGCACCTATCTTTAAATTAAATTGGGCATATGCAGCTGCGGCATCATTAGCCTTAATTTTTGGAGCTACTTTTGTTTTGAATAATGACGATTCAAACAATGCGGATACGCCAACTCATTTTGCTGCCAATGATCAAGGTCCTAAGAAAGAAAGCGAAGTGGCGTATGAAACCTTACAATCTGATTTAACTTCTGTTGAAAATAATAATCAAATAGTTGGAAATCAGGAAAATAAAAAGTCTTTTTATGCAAATGATAATGCAAACATAAAGACTACAAGTGAAACGAAAACTCAAACAGTAAAACCTGTAAAAAAACAGACTGAAACTCAAGTGAACGAATATTTGGATGCTTTCTCAAATTCTGAAATTTCAGAGTTGGCGAGCAATTCTACTCAAGACGTTTATTTGGATATATACAACTAATATAGGAAGATGAAAAAGATATTATTTACACTTTTTATTATTTATGGTTTTGGCTTGAATGCCCAAAGGACGGATTATGACTGGAAAAAGATGAACCCTAAGCAAAGAAAAGAGGTAATAAACAATCTTTCTCCCGAAGAAAGAAAAGCACTTCTTACTAAGTTCAGGAATAATATGGTGATGGATAATCTGGAAATAGATCCTAATGATAAGGCTGAATTTACCCAGATCTATAACGAATATCTGGAAAGCCAGAAGCAGATTAAAAACCAGTTTAATTCTAACTTCAACCCGGAAACATTGTCTGATGATGAAGCGAAAGCCAAATTACAGCAAAGTTTTGAAGTAGGGCAGAAGCTTTTAGATAACCGAAAGAAATATGCAGATAAAATGCAGGAAGTGATTCCTTGCCAAAAAGTTTTGAAACTTTTCCAGTCTGAGAAAATGATGAAGGATAAAATGGATGAAAGAAAACCTCACGGAAATCAAAACGCTCCAAGACAAAAATAAAACCCATAATAGTTTATTTTTTTAATGTTGGACGACTCTTACAATTATTTTGTGAGAGTCGTTTGATTTTTGGGGTAATCTTATACTTTTGTAGAAAATATAAAGCATTATGAAAAAAATTATTTTATTCCTGTTATTTTCTGTTGTTGTTTCTGCGCAGAAGACACAATATATAGAACTAAGAAATAGTATAAAAGATAAGAACCATATTGCCAAATCTCTTACATTACTAGACAAAAGAGAAGACAAGAATATAGGAATTGTTTCTCATCGAAAAGATCCTTATGAAGTAAAGTTTGAAAAAGATGATCTTGAAAAATTATTTTCCGATTGGTTTTCAGAAGATAATAAAATAAAAGGAAGCACTCCATATTTTCTTATGTTGGAGGATTTAAAAGTCAATGACATCGTTAATGGGAGCTCTGCTTCCGGACATTTGGAAATGAAAGTATCTACTTTTTTAAAGAAAGGCGATAATTATTATTTTCTTAAGAGATCAACTGTTTCAAAAACATACAGACAAAGAGATCATGCATATATCACTAGAATCATTGCGGCTAAAATAGGCTCAGAATTAGCAACAATCATAAAAGATTCTTATGCAGAACCAGTAGTAGATATTCCTTTGGCAGAAACTGATCTGAGTAATTATCAAAAATTAATTATTGAACGGTTACCTGTTTTTAAGGCAGAATCTTTCATAGATGGTGTTTACAAAGATTATAAATCATTTGCAGAACAAAAACCAGACAAAGAGCTTGAAGTAAGGAAAAATAAAGATGGGATTATTAAAGGAGTGAAAAGAGTAGATGGTTATGATAATCTAGGCAAAGATGTTTTTGCAATTATTGATAATGGGATTGCTTATAAAAAAACACCTACTGGTATCATAGAAATTGAAAAAGATAATGATGGAATTTTTATAACAGCATCCGAAGAAGAACTTTTTCCAGAAGGTAATACATATACTATAACAGGAGCTGCTATGGGAGGTGTGATAGGAGGTTTGGTAGGTGGTATTATTGATGTTACAACTTCAGCAGCGCGTAAGAAAAATGCAAAATATTTTAGAATAGGAATTGATCCTCTTACAGGTGAGTATATTTTACCTGAGAGTTTTGATAAATATAAATAGAACAAAAAAGAGAGACATTTTGTCTCTCTTTTGCTTTATTTTTTATCTGTTGAATAAGAATAAGG
>DKLU01000274.1 GCA_002455915.1 Chryseobacterium sp. UBA6632 | reverse complement strand
CGGAATTTCCAGATTTTGCAATCACCTGGCCTACTTTTACCTTATCATTTACCTTCGCGACCAATTGAGATAAGTGACCGTAAAGAGTTGCTAAACCATTTCCGTGAGAGACGATAACACAATTTCCATAACCACCTTTCTGTCCGGAAAAGATTACTTTTCCTGCAGCCGTTGCAATTACATCCGAACCGTAAGCCACGGCAATATCCAATCCTTTATGGAACTGCATTTGGTCTGCTTCAGCAGGTGGATTATTTTTTTCAGAAGTCGTTGTTTTAGTATTTGAATTGGAAGCGATAGCTTTTGTTAATGAAATAGCTGCTGGAGAAGGAGCGGCGGGCGTTGCTTTCGGAGTTACCATTACTTTTACTTCTCTCTTATTTCCGTAACTGTCTGTCAGTTCAATGATTTTTTCTACAGGTTCTGCTTTCACTTCAGGAGCGGCAGCTGCTGCAATAGGTTTCGAGTCTGTTTTAGACGGTGATTTTACCGAAGCATAGACTGTTTTGAAAGGAATTGGATTTTTTCTGATCCCAAAGTTAGATGAAATATAGCCGTCAGTAGGCATTCCTAGTGGAACTTCCTGAAGCTTTTTCTGTAAATCCATTAAATATTGGCTGTATCGGTTCGATTGTTTTGCCAGATATACAGAGTTAGAAATACTATCTTTACTTAATGCCATTAATCTTTCGCTCGGCACATCTTTAGACTTTAAAAATGAATTAAGCTGAGCAACAGTTTGATCTACAATACTCAGGTCGGTTTTCATTTTCAG
The DNA here is from genome assembly GCA_002455915.1 of Chryseobacterium sp. UBA6632. Taxonomy (GTDB): domain Bacteria; phylum Bacteroidota; class Bacteroidia; order Flavobacteriales; family Weeksellaceae; genus Chryseobacterium. The sequence continues at coordinate 11,604 of DKLU01000274.1, read as the reverse complement.
GTAATCTACGCTGTCTTTTTGGGTGTTGATCTTCACAAGATTCACCTCGTAGGTTTTGTCATCTTTTTGAGAAAATAACTTAACAATAAAAATGGCTTGTGCAAAAACTACTAATAAAAGCCCTCCTAAAAGGAAATTTACGTTTTTCTTGCTGCTTAGAAATTTCTTCATTTTCCTGCTCTTAGAATTAAAAAAACGGTTTTAAGCTTGCAAATTTAATTAAAAATAACTTTTTGATGTTATTCTTAATATACTTTTATTTTTATCTGTAATAAACGACGATTAATGTATTTAATTGTGTTGAAGTGTTAATTTTTTCTAAAAATGGGTTTTATCATGCCTTCAAAAGTACTGTTCAACCTTTGTTTTAATATATTTGCAAATCACATTTCAGTTATGGCGAAAAAGAAAACAAATTCGGAAACTTCAAATTCAAAAAAGAATAAAAAAGACATTTCCGTTGGCGTAGTAGGAAGCGGAAGTTTTGCAACGGCTATCGTAAAAATGCTTGTAGAAAATTGCAAAGTGGTGCATTGGTGCGTAAGAAATGAGTTTGTAAAAGGAGCGATCGAGCTTCGTGGTCACAATCCGACGTATCTTACAGCTGTTAATTTTAATCTTAAAAGTTTAAAGCTTACGACAGATATCAACGAGTTGGTTTCGGCTTGTGATGTTATTGTTTTGGCAACTCCATCTATTTATTTATCAGATACATTAGATAAAATGAGTTGTGAATATGGCGACAAGATTTTCGTTTCTGCGATCAAGGGAATTATCCCTAAAGTAAACGATGTGGTTGCACATTATTTAAGAGACGAATTTAAAATAGGTTTCAGAAATCAGGCGGTGATTGCAGGGCCTTGTCATGCTGAAGAGGTTGCAATGGAAAGACTTTCTTACCTTACAGTTGCCACAGTGGAAGAGGAGGTTTCAGCGAAATTGGTTGATATTTTTAATTCTGATTTTATTAAAATGCATTCCAGTAAAGATATTTTAGGAAACGAGTACAGTGCGATTCTTAAGAATATTTTCGCTATCGGAGCGGGTATTGCAAGCGGTTTGGGTTATGGAGACAACTTTACGGCGGTTTTTGTTTCTAACGCGATTCGTGAAATGGAAACTTTCCTTGAAGCTATTTATGAAGCACCGCGAGACGTGAATGAAAGTGCTTATTTAGGCGATTTATTGGTAACGGCTTATTCGCTTTTCTCCCGAAACAGAAATTTAGGAAACCTTATCGGAAAAGGATATACCGTAAAATCTGCCATCCAGTCTATGAATATGGTTGCGGAAGGATATTACGCAGCCGATTCCATTTATAAAACATCAAAATTGAAAGGATTAAAACTCCCAATTGTTGATACCATTTACAGTATTTTGTATGAAGGTAAAAATGCTGAAAAACAGTTCAAAAAGTTAACGACAAAACTTAACTAAATTATATTTTCAAACATTTCGACTTTGAGCAAGACTGATTTTTAATAATTAAAACTGTTCCGAGCCGAAATGTTTTTTTCTGATATTATTTCAATCAAAAAGTGAAATTTCATTCCTTTTTAGAAAAAAGTGGAGCCAATCCGTGGAATACTCGGAAAATAAAAATTTTAAAACCATTAAGATTTATATTGAAAAGTAAAGAACTCAAGTTTTTCTCATCCTTAATCTTAGCCTCTACCTCCTATTAAAATTTATCTTTTCGATAGCACTTCATTTATATTTTCCATCATATTTTCTTCTTTATCAACTAATTTGTTTTTTTATAAAAAATTACGTGCTAAATCGTATAATCAGGCTTTAATTCTTAAAATTTTTCCCGAAATTTGTTGTAAAATTTAGAATTATGCCACAAACGCTTATTAGCAGAACACCGAAGCCAAAATACGACGTTGTACTGATAGGTGGCGGAATTATGAGCGCCACTTTAGCAACTTTGCTTCATGAGTTTGATCCTAACCTTGAAATTGCCATTTTTGAAAGGCTGGGACGATTCGCCAAAGAAAGTACCGCAGCATGGAATAATGCAGGAACAGGACATTCTGCTTTTTGCGAACTAAATTATACCCCCGAACAGCCAGACGGAAGTATCGATATTTCAAAAGCAGAAAGTATTGCTGAACAATTTGAAATTTCTAAGCAGTTTTGGGCTTATCTTGTGGATAAAGGATATGTGGATACACCTAAAGATTTCATTAATTCTTGCGCACACATGAGTTTGGTGTTTGGTGAAAAAGACGCTGAATATCTGAAAAAACGTCACGATAAATTATCAGAATCTGCCTTATTCAAAGGCATGGAGTTTTCAACCGATCATGATAAACTGAGAGAATGGATTCCATTGATAATGAGTAAAAGAAATAAGTCTGAAGTATTGGCTGCCACAAAAATGGATATGGGAACAGACGTGAATTTCGGAAGCTTAACAAGAAAAATGGGAAGACATTTGATGTTAGGTTCGAATGTTGAGATTTTCCTTTATCATGAAGTAAAAGACATTAATCCTCGTAACGACGGAAAATGGGAGATGAAGGTGAAAGACAGAACTAAAAATCACAAGCAGGAAGTGGTGGCAGATTTTGTATTCATCGGAGCCGGAGGATATGCATTGCCATTATTAGACAGTTCAGATATTAAAGAAAGTGAAGGATACGGAGGTTTCCCTGTTTCCGGGCAGTGGTTGGTAACTCATAATCAGGAATTGGTAGAAAAGCATCAGGCAAAAGTGTATACACAGGCAACTGTTGATGCACCGCCAATGTCGGTTCCTCACTTAGATTTAAGAATTATTGATGGTAAAAAAGCGCTTCTTTTCGGGCCTTTTGCTGGTTTCTCAACGAAATTTTTAAAAGAGGGAAGTTATTTAGATTTGCCTGAAAGTGTGAATACTAAAAACTTACGATCACTTTTTGGAGCTTGGTGGCATAACTTACCATTAACGAAATATCTCATTCAGCAGGTAGCGATGAATAAAGCACAGAGAATTCAGCATTTAAGAGAATTCATCAAGGATGCAAAAGAAGAAGACTGGGAATTAAAAGTTGCCGGACAAAGAGTTCAGATTATTAAAAAAGATGATCAGCTGGGTGGAAAGCTTGAATTCGGAACTGAAGTCGTGGTGAATAAAGCAGGAACAATCGCTTCATTATTGGGAGCTTCTCCAGGTGCTTCAACAGCTGTTTATGCGATGTTGAATGTTCTTGAAAAATGTTTCCCTGAAAAAATGGAAGGAGAGTGGAAAGCTAAATTACTGGAAATGGTTCCTTCTTACGGACAAAAATTAGCGCAACATCCGGAACTTACGGACAAATTGAGAGATTATTCTAAAGAAAAATTAGAATTAGAATATTAATCTGATTTATAAATATTTAAAAATGGCTTTGCAGTTTTGTAAAGCCATTTTTGTTTTATGAAATTTTCAAAATTATCTTAGCTTTTTTTATAATTGAAAAAAATGTTATCATCTTAAAATAGTATATTCAAACATTCTAGGGATCATTCTAATTAACTTCAAAATAAGCTACAATGTGTTTATGCATTCTCTGAATGGGAATTTTTTCAGTGCTATCTTTCAACAAAAATTTTAAAATTAATTATCTTTGTCCAACAATTTCCTGAATATGTCAGAAACAATAGCAAAACCCGTCATTGCAAAAGAATTGCTGGAATCTCTTCAGACGAAAATAGAAGAAGAGCAGCAGGTAATTGTGCACTGTTGCTTTCCGGCATCGCCATTTTTAGGAAATCTCATAAGAATTTGGCATACGACGTATTTGTTCGATAATCAATCGGAGCATCAAAGTAAGCTTATTCATGCCGAAAATATTACGATTTTTCCTAACTGGACGCCCGTTCCTTTTATGCAAGATTTTTGGTTTACGCTTGTCTTTTCAGGATTGCCGAAAGGCTGTAAAAGTTTTGATCTCAAAGAAGTTATTCCCGAAGAAGGAGGCTTTTTCGTGGAATCGATCAAAAGAAATAACTCAGACATTTATCGGGTTAAAATTTCTGAATCCTATTAAAATGATTTTGTCAACTCTTCTATTTTAAAGTATTGCTATCATTTGCTGAGTAAAAAATTCTTGTGAACAAAAATATTCAGTATCAAATATGAAAAATTTAGCAAATGATATCTTTAAAAATAAAAAATCTGCACTATCTGCTTGATCTGCGAGAGAATTTTAAAGCCAATCTATATCATTAAAATTATTAAATTAGCTAAGGGTCTGGCTTTATGAATAATAAAAATCTTTCTATTCTTATATAAGTGAAACGGCTTTGTGAAACTAAAAATAATTAGTAGCCAAAAAAGCTTCGTGAACTTAGTGTTCAAAAAATTAATATTAGCCTATTCTTATCATTTTCCCAAAACAGTTTCTAAAAAATTCAAATAAATTCATGAAATTTGTTTGTCATAAAACGGTCAGTATTTTGTAACATAATCATAATATTGGCGAAAACAAAAAAATCATAGTTTTAACCCCAATTTCAAATAAGTTCATGAAGAAATATATTTTGTTGCTTATACTTTTCCCTTTGTTTGCCTTTTCTCAGAAAATGGTTTCTAAAGACGTTGTGGAAATCAAAAAATTTCAGGAAGACCTGAACGCAGAATATCTTAATCCGAAGGAGACACCTTTAAGAGGTGATAATTTCACCAATTTCAAAGGACATCCCTTCTTTCCTTTCGATCTTAAATATAAAGTAACCGCAACATTTACCAAAACAAAAGATGCGAAACCTTTTGATCTTCCTACTTCCTCAGGAAAAACAAAATCCTATAGAGAATACGGTAAAGCAACTTTCGAATTAGACGGCAAATCATATACTTTAACCTTATATCAAAGTTTAGATTTAATCAAACAAAAGAAATACAAGAATTATTTATTTCTCCCTTTCCGTGATGCAACCAACGAAAAAGAAACTTATGGTGGCGGAAAATATATGGATTTAACGATTCCAAAAGGAAATACCATCATTTTAGATTTCAACAAATCTTATCAGCCTTTCTGTGCTTACAACGCTTACGATTATAATTGCCCGATCGTTCCTGAAGAAAATAAACTTCCCGTGGAAATTCGCGCAGGAATAATGTATGAAGATATTTATCATCATTAAAATATGGTTCGCTTACAATTTTTCAGCCCAGAAGATCTTTCTGGAGTAAATTATACTTTGAACGAACTTCAGCTTCAATATACTTCTACCGCCGAATTTGCTTTAAATCGAATTTCCGAAAGAAATACAGGTTTAGAATTTGCTGTTACAATTTTCGATAACGAAGAGATTGCCGGCTTTTTTACCTTAGATTTTGGTGAAGATAAATTAGATTTAACAGATAATCAAAACTCAACTTTACTGCGTTCCCTTTCCATAAACCCTGAATTACAAGGCAAAGGAATCGGAAAAAGTGCGATGATTCAGGTTGATGATTTTGTACGAAAAAATTTCAAAGACTGTAATGAAATCGTTCTTGCCGTTAATCAAAATAATATTTCCGCTTACGAGTTATATTTAAAAGTAGGGTATCAATATGAAGGAAAAACCCGCATAGGACGAAGCGGACCACAATATTTAATGTTCAAAAGACTTTAAAATCAATTTTTCAAACAATTAACACATAGATTCACCACAAATATCTGCGCAATCTGCAAAATCTGCGAGATAAAAAATCAACATTCCCATTCAATTAAGAAAGGGCTTTAGCCAAAACTTATTAATCCTCAAACTTTAAGAAACTTTTAATTCAGAATTTTCATGTTTGGCGTGATACTTTCAACTAAATTTGAGTAACATCAAATAATAAAACATGGAAATATCACTTCATAGTCAAGTAGCTATCGTAACGGGAGCTTCCAGCGGCATTGGATCCGGAATTGCAAAATCTCTCGCTTCGGCAGGAGCAACGGTAATCATTAACCATTCCTCGCAACATTCTACAGACGAGGCAAAAGCTGTTTTAAAAGAAATTACCGATGCCGGAGGAGACGGAATGACCTATCAATGCGATGTTTCCAAGGAAGATCAGGTGGTGAAAATGTTTCAGGATGTCGTTGCTCAATTTGGAACGGTCGATATTCTCATCAACAATGCCGGAGTTCAAAAAGATGCAAAATTCACCGAAATGACACTCGATCAATGGAATACCGTCATCGGCATCAACCTCACCGGGCAGTTTTTATGTGCTAGAGAGGCCATAAAAGAATTTCTTCGTCGCGGAATCGACACTTCCAGATCCGCTGCCTGTGGCAAGATCATTCATATTAGCTCGGTTCACGAGATTATTCCTTGGGCGGGTCACGCCAATTATGCGTCGAGTAAAGGCGCGATCCGTATGTTGATGCAAACTTTGGCTCAGGAATACGGAGCAGATAAAATTAGGGTCAATTCAATATGTCCGGGAGCTATTCAAACACCGATCAATAAAGACGCTTGGGGAACTCCGGAAGCCTTAAACTCATTACTAGATCTGATTCCTTATAACAGAATCGGGCAACCACAGGATATTGGCAATCTAGCCGCATTTTTAGCAAGCGATCTGGCAGATTACATCACAGGAGCCAGTATTTTCGTAGATGGCGGAATGACTACTTTCGAAAGTTTTTCTACCGGAGGATAAGTTTGGGCGCACATTTCCGGCTTTCACTACTCGCTTTTTTATGCCCTTTCTGAGTCCAACGCTTATAAAAAGAGCTCAGACAGGCCGTTCAATCCGGGGCGCGATGCAGCCGAAAATAGAAAAAGCAGTCGTTTAAAAGTCAATGGTCAATAGTGAATTTGTTTCACTTGTCAATTTTTAAGCTAGATATCAATTCACCATTGACTAGTGAAGCAAAATTCACCATTCACTTTTAGCCCTTTAATCATATACCATTTATCAATTATCATTTATCAAGTATGAAAGAAAAAGAAAGATTATCCGATGTCAGCTGGAAAAAATGGGGACCCTATGTCAGCAATCGTGAATGGGGAGTTGTGCGCGAAGATTACAGCGAAAATGGCGATGCATGGAATTATACCAACCACGACATCGCTGAAGCTAAAACATATCGTTGGGGTGAGGAAGGAATTTGCGGAATTTGTGACGATCTCCAAAAGCTGGTTTTTTCTGTCGGATTCTGGAATAAGAAAGATAAAATGGTAAAGGAGCGTTTCTTTGGTCTCTCCAACGATCAGGGAAATCACGGAGAAGATGTGAAAGAATATTTCTATTATCTCGATTCTACGCCTACACATTCTTATATGAAGATGCTCTACAAATATCCCCAAAATGCTTTCCCTTACGAGGATCTCATACAGACAAATGCAGCAAGAACCAAAGACGAACCGGAATATGAACTCATCGATACCGGAGTTTTCGATCAGAATGAATATTTCGATATATTTATTGAATACGCGAAAGAAAGTCAAAATGATATTTTGGTAAAGCTCACGATTGTCAACAAATCGGAAAATCAAGCATCATTAATTATTCTTCCGACCATTTGGTTTAGAAATACCTGGAATTGGGGATATAACGATTATCAGCCACAAATGAAATCTGATGAGGTGAATTCGATACAAATCAATCATAAAGATTTAGAAATAAAAAATATTTATGCTCGTCAATCGGAGAAAGTACTGTTTTGTGATAACGAAACTGATAATGAGAATATCTATCAATGTCCGGGAAATTCAAACTATCCCAAAAACGGAATTAATGATTTTGTAATTAACGGAAATGTACAATCGGTTAATCCCAATAATAAAGGCACCAAAGCGTCATTTTTTATAGACGAAAATTTTAAGCCAAAAGAAACAAAAACATTTGAATTCAGAATATCAGACAAAGAGCTAAAGCAGCCATTTGAAGATTTTGATGAAATTTTCAGTTCAAGACAAAAAGAAGCCGATGAATATTATAATGAAATTCAGCAGGGAATACAGTCTGATGATGAAAAATTGGTTCAGCGACAGGCTTTTGCGGGAATGTTATGGAATAAAATGTTTTATCATTACAATGTAGAACACTGGCTGAAAGGCGATCCTGCGCAGGCGAAACCTCCAAAATCCCGTGAGAAGATCCGTAATTATGACTGGAAACACCTCAACAATGAGCACATTATTTCCATGCCTGATAAATGGGAATATCCGTGGTATGCGACTTGGGATCTGGCTTTTCATACTATCAGTTTCTCTTTGATTGATCCGGATTTTGCTAAGCATCAGTTAAAATTATTCCTTTTTGAATGGTATATGCACCCCAACGGGCAACTTCCGGCGTACGAATGGAATTTTAGTGATGTCAATCCGCCGGTCCATGCTTGGGCGGTGTTCAGGGTTTTTAAAATCGATGAATACTTTAAAGAAAAACCGGATCTGGAATTCCTTGAAAGTGCCTTTCAAAAGCTGTTGATGAATTTTACTTGGTGGGTGAATAAAAAAGACCTTAACGGAAATAATATTTTTGAAGGTGGATTTTTAGGACTCGATAACATCGGTGTTTTCGACCGAAATACAACGCTTCCGAATGGTGAACAGCTTGAACAGTCGGATGGAACAAGCTGGATGGCGATGTTTGCTTTAAATATGATGAGAATTGCTCTCGAATTGGCACTTTACAACAATGTGTATGAAGAAATGGCTATGAAATTTTTTGAACATTTCCTTGCAATTGCCAACTCTTTGGATAATATGGGTGAAGAATGTTTCAGCCTTTGGGATGAGGAAGATGAATTTTTCTATGATGCAATTGCTTCCAACGATGGCAATCATATGTATTTAAAAATGAGAACTATTGTTGGTCTTATTCCGATGTTTGCAGTGGAAGTGATTGATGATGAAATGATTGAAAAACTGCCAAATTTCAAAAAAAGAATGCAATGGGTTTTGGAAAATAAACCGGAATTGGCGTCGTTGGTTTCCCATTGGGAAGTAAAAGGGGAAGATTCAAAGCATTTACTTTCTCTTTTGAGAGGTCATCGTTTGAAAAGATTATTGAGCAGAATGTTGGATCCTAATCAGTTTTTAAGTGATTTTGGTGTGCGTGCTCTATCGAAAGAGTATGAGAAGAATCCATATACTTTAAATTTAAATGGAACAGATTATACCGTAAAATATACACCTGCAGAAAGTGATAGCGGACTTTTTGGAGGAAACAGCAATTGGCGCGGACCGATTTGGTTCCCCATCAATTTTTTAATTATTGAAAGCCTGCAGCGTTTTTTCTTTTATTACAGTCCTGATTTTTTAGTGGAATATCCTACGGGAAGTGGAAATTATTCAAATTTAGATCAGATTGCAGATGCGCTGAGTAAAAGATTGTCTAAATTATTTTTAAAAGATGAAAACGGAAACCGACCTTTCAACGGGCAGTATTCGAGATTTCAGACTGATCCTGATTTCAAAGATTATATTTTATTTTACGAATATTTCCACGGAGATACCGGACGTGGAGTAGGAGCCTCCCACCAAACAGGTTGGACAGGATTGATTGCAAAGATTCTGATGCCTAGATTTTCTAAAAAAGAAATTGCCGAATCTGAAACAGAAATGCCGGATGACGCTGAATAATTGTTTTTGGTTGCTGGTTGATAGTTGCTGGTTTTTAGCTTTGTAAAACTTAAAAATATTTTCAAGGTGAGTTTTTGCTATTCAAATATTTCCTGAATAACTTCCAGCGATGTTGGTGTTTTGAAATCCGTAATATGATAATGATAATAAATCAGGATGCTGTCTAAAAATTCTTTCCGAAATGATGAATGAATCTTGATATCGTAAGGATTTTCAGATAGTAATATACTTTTCCAGATAAGAGAAATCGTATTGTCAAACAATTGATGATTAATGACTGATGAGAAAGTTCCCGTTTCAGGATCGAGAAAATCTTTATCACTAATCAAAGGTGAAACGCCCTGGATTTTTAAGATTTTAATTAAAAAAACAAGATGTGCCTGATAATTTTTTTGAGATAATTGGCTGATAAATTCTTCAATTCCCCAACAAATACTTAGGTTTTTGCTTTCGTTTCTTAAAATATGATTTAAAAAATCTGAAATAAAAAATATAATGGTATTGACTTTTATATCCGTATAAATGTCATTATTCTTTACCAATTCGAATTTTGAAACGGTTTGAATTCCGTTTCCTTTAATCGGATTTAAAGAAAAACTAAGCTGGTTCAACGGCAGAAGTAAGGCTTTTTTCTTATTTCTTTTGGCATAAATACCTTTTAGAAAATAAGTCTGAAAGCCATCTTCTTCAGTAAAACAATGCAGCACAGCATCATTTTCTCCGTATTTTAAATAGGAAATTAGAAATCCGTTTTGTGAATTCATTAATTTACCACCGCTATTTTTGCAGTTGCTTTATCAGAACCATCCTCATTTGTCATTAAGACGAAATAAATTCCCGAAGCAACACGTTTGCCTTTCTGGCTCATCAGATCCCATTCATAATATCCACCTCTTGCAACCGCCGAGTGTACAACGTTTCCGGCAGCATCAGCTATTCGGATATTGGTTTTCTCAGCAAGACCTTTTATAGTAACTTTTCCTTTGAAGTTTGAATAAACCACAGGATTAGGGTATACCAAAACGTTTCCGAATTTTGAGTTAACATCGCCCACATCACCTTGATATACGACGATTCCATCAAGAGTAACGAAATAAACTTTTCCGGTTTTAGAATCAACTTTTATGTCAGTAACACTGTTTGTTGGCAAAGGAGAATTTTCTTTTGTAAAGTGCTTTATAGTCTGCTCGCCACTTGGTGAAAGGTAATATACACCACCGTCTTCCACAGAAACCCACTTTTGATTTCCTGTATCTGGTTCGATCTGAAGAATGGCATTATCTCTGAAAAGTTCTTCTGCAACTCCGTTTTGCTCAATAATGATAGCTTCTGCTTTTGGAGCTGTATCTGTAATGGCAGATTTTGGATTTGAAAGAATTCTAATTCCCAATCTTGTTCCGATCCAAACATTATCGTCTTTATCAACGGCTACAGAAACACTTCCGTTTGCCGGTAAACCATTGTCTTTTTTAAGAATTTTATAGGGAGCAGTGGTAGAGGTTGGGTTGTTACCATAATCTTTCATAATTAATCCTCCTGGCTCAAAAAATGGACTTGGAATATAGATAATTCCGTTTTTTGTAACAGGCTTTTGTGCATTACCTGCAGAAATAATAGGAACTAGTATAAAATCGTCTGCTGTTTTATCATAGAAATAATAGCCAACATTTCCACTTGAGCTTTCTGCAAGTCCTACAGAAACAAATAGTTGGTTGTTTTCGTCAAAAGCTAAACCTGCCGGACGATTACTGTAAGAGCCTGAATCGTTATTTTTATAAACCTTTTTAAATACATCATTTTCCATTTTATAAATACCTTTTTGATTGGTACTAAAACCGTGATTTACAAAAAATGCTTCACTAGGATTTGAAGGATTTGGTACTATATCTAAAATGTTAAATGTTATAGGATTATTGACGAAATAATCAGGATAATTCCACTTATTGCCATCAAAATGATAATAACCTAGGTTTCTGCCTGCTGGATTGTCATTATAGCCTTGTCTTCCTCCTGATGCTACCCAAACCTGATCATTTAATAGTGAAGATCGGAAGAGCG
>DKLU01000277.1 GCA_002455915.1 Chryseobacterium sp. UBA6632 | reverse complement strand
GAATTACAATTTCTCCATTAATATTAATAACAGCAACTTTCGGACTTTTCAAAGTCTTCTGCGTCGTAAACATATTGTTAAACAACGACTTTACATAGCTGAATTCCGTGGGATAAAGCTGTTTGGTTTCTTTCGAGAAAATACTTAATTTATCTTTTTTAATCAGATAAATATATTTGGTACCTAAGAAACTTTCATCATAAATTTCTTCGGTAATCGGGTTTTCTTCGGCATCAATAATTCCATATTTATTGCCCTTATTTTTAGTGATTAAAAAAGGATAAGAACCTATATTATCTACTTCACTATGCGAAATCGTGTTTAAAACTTGTCCGTTATTATCTACAATTTCACCCTGTTTGGGCCCTGTACTGATGTAAACTCTATTTTTATAGAAATATAAATTTTTCTCAAATTTTTTATCAGAAACCTTCTTGCCATCGGCATCGTAAATATACCAACCGTCTTCATTTTTCACAAAAAAACGGTTTTGTCCGGCAAATTTTATTTTTTCAGAGTAAGGAATAACCTGTTTTCCATTATAATCAAAGACACTCTCCTTTCCTTCTTTAGAAGCAATAATTCTTTCATTAATACTCCAGGAAACATCCAGTTTTTGATTATCTAAAGGAATTAATTCTTTTCCTTTTCCATCAATAAGCGCAATTTTATCCTTTCTTTCTCCGTCTTTTATTTTTAAAATAAATCTATTTTTGAATAAATGTGAAATTTCATTTTTCTCAGGCGAATCAAAGGTAATCACTCCTAAAGAGTCAACGATGCTAGTTTTCTCTGCCGCAACATCAATAATAAGCCCATAACCTTTGGAATAAGAACGCACTTCCTTACCCAATTTTTTAGATAGCAGAATTTGTTTGTATTGATCTGTCTGTCCTAAACAAACCGACGAAATCAATACGAAAATTAACTTTTTCAATTAAATAGAATTATTTACAATGAGAACAATCTCGCCTTTTAAAGTTTTGCTTTTTGAAAATTCAATTAACTCGTTGATTGTTCCGCGTTTAGTTTCTTCGAATTTTTTCGAAATTTCACGACTTAGGCTTACCTTTGTTTCTTCACCAAAGAATTCTTTGATCTGCTCCAACGTCGTATTGATCTTATGTGGACTTTCGTATAATACGATGGTCTTTTTCTCTTCCGCAAGCTGCTTCAGCTTCGTTTGTCTGCCTTTTTTCTGAGGTAAAAATCCTGCAAATAAAAATTCGTTATTCGGTAATCCTGAAACCACCAAAGCCGGAACAAAAGCTGTTGCTCCCGGCAGGCAAATCATTTCAATATTGTTAGCAGAACCCGCTTTTGAAAGCAAATAACCCGGATCTGAAATTCCGGGAGTTCCTGCATCGGTAATGATGGCGATATTCTGACCGTTTTTAAGGTCTGTGATCACCTTTTCCGTTGCCTGATGCTCATTGTGCAAATGATAAGATTTTAAAGGCTTAGAGATCTCGAAATGCTTCAAAAGAATTCCGGAAGTTCTCGTGTCTTCGCATAAAATATAGTCCACCTCTTTCAGTACATTCACCGCCCTGAAAGTCATATCTTCCAAGTTCCCGACCGGTGTGGGAACAAAATAAAGAATTCCGCTCAAAATTTAGTTTATAAAAATTTATTTTCTACCAATATCCAAAGTCTCTGCGCATATTCATCCACTTTATTCCACTTTCTTTCGTAGTAAAGATCGCTCAGATATTCTTTTGCTTCTTCAAGATTTTTAAACCTGTTCAAAACAGAAACAACATCGTTCAGATCAGACTGGCTGCCTCCGAACAACATTTTCGAAAACGCAATTCTGTCGTTAAGATCCAACTTAAATTCAGGTTTCGGTTTTGCCGCTTCCATAAATTGAGTCGGAATATTGGTCTTCAAAATACTTCCCGTTTCCTCTTTCATCACAGGTTCCTGCTTCTTCTCAACAGGAATTTCTCTTTCCAAAGGATCATCATCAAAAAGAGTCTGAACACCTTTCAATCCTTTGATATTGGCTAATTTTATTTTTCTCTCCTGATGATATTCGTCTGTATTTTCAAAACTTTCATCAGAAGGATGTTTTTCTTTCAATTCAGGCTCAGGCTTATCGATTTCTACTATTTTTCGTCTGTCGATAACCTCAGAAATATGAGTTTCCTCCTGTTTTTCTTCTAATTGAGCTTCATTTTTAATTTCACTCAAAATATTTTCAACATTCGATGTTTCAGATGCCATTTCGCCCTGACTCATATTGATGTTGGAAGCTATAAATTGATCTTCCGTTTCTTCAATTAAAATTTCCTCTTCATCATCCAGAATTTCCGCATCAAAAATACTCGGAATTGTTTCTGTAATTACTGAAGAAGCTTCATTTGAAATCTTTTCCTCCGCTTTTATTTCTGGTTCAAAGCTAAGTTGAACCTGTTCTTCTTCATCAATTTCATTCAGTTGATTATTAAAAATTGCTTCCTCTTCCGTTGTTTTTTGATTAAACATTTCTTCATGAATGTTTTCATCATTATCAGGTTCAGAATCAGCAAGAATTCTTTCTTCATCAACGAAATTTAAAGTCGTTTCAACATTTTCAGAAGGTTGATTTTCTTCAATTTCGTTCAACTGATCATTAAAACTTTTTTCAGAGTTAGTATTTTGATTATCAACATCATTCTGAACAGTTTTAGTTGCTTGAAGCTCATTATTTTCTTCAACAAAGCTTACAAAATTCTCGTGAAATTCATTCTCAACAATTTCATTCAGCTGATTGTTAAAAATCGCTTCTTCTTCCTCATTTTCATCAATTTCGTTCAATTCATTATTGAAAATGGCTTCCTCCTCCGTTACTTCATTACTTTTTGAATCATGTGAATCAAAATCATGAGTGGCGAAAGAAACATTTTCCTGATTTTCAAAAACCTGAGAAACGTTTTCCGGAATAAAATATTCGATATTTTTCTCCAGCAATCTCAAAAAAGAAATCCTGTTAGCAAGCTCATCTACAAGATCTTGCTTGGAAAGTAATTCGTCGACATTGCTTATTTTGTCCAGATTATCAATGATATTCTTGGATTCAAAAAAAATTTTTTCCTTTAAATCTTGGATATTCTGCATATAAGAATCTTGTTAAAATTGCTTACTTTTGATGATAGAAATATACGGCTAATTTAACAAATGTTTTTAGAAAATACAATTAATCATTCCAAACAAAGCGGTTGGATGGAAGTTATTTGTGGCTCAATGTTTTCCGGAAAAACGGAAGAGCTTATCAGAAGGCTCAGAAGAGCAGAAATGGCGGGACAAAATGTAGAGATTTTTAAACCCAAACTGGATATTCGATATTCGGAAGATGATGTGGTGTCTCATAATCAAAATAAGATCCGAAGTACGGCAGTAGAAAACCCGAACGAGATTCTTTTGCTGGCTTCCAACTGCGATGTGGTGGCGATTGATGAGGCTCAGTTTTTCGATGAAAGTATTGTAGATGTAGCCAATCAACTAGCAAATAGCGGAATTCGCGTGGTAATCGCCGGCTTGGATATGGACTTTCTGGGAAGACCTTTCGGACCGATGCCCAATCTGATGGCTACTGCAGAATACGTAACGAAAGTACATGCAATCTGCAGAAGAACCGGAAATCTTGCCAATTATTCGATGAGAACTTCGCAAAGCCAGGATCTTGTAGAGCTCGGAGAAACAGAATCTTACGATGCCGTAAGCCGAAGAGTTTTTGTAGATGAAGTTTTGAATAAAAAAGAACTTTAGTATCAGATTTATTTTTAAATTTGTTTAGAATTTAATAGTAAAAACTATCAAAAAATGATATTAGAAATCAAAAATTACATAAAGATCAGCAATTCTATTGATGAGATTTTGAAAAATTCGCCCTTCAAAATGAAATATATCATTGAGAAAAGCGGGATTTCTGAACCTACATTTTTTAGAAAGATGAAAGAGAAAAAATTTCTTCCTGAGGAGTTGTTGAAGATTGCAGAAATTATTGAGCCAGAAAAATCTCTTTTAAATTCATTGGAAGAAGCTGAAAGCGATTTTGAGAATGACATTTATTATTCTCATAATGATGTTATGAAAATTTCTGAAGAACGTTTCTTAAAGAAATATGGAAATAAGGTGGTCTAAATTTGCACTCCAGGATTTGGAGCAAATAGAGGATTATATCGGGAATAGATTTACCTTTAGAGAATATCAAAACTTTATGAATATACTCAATCATAAAATAGGATTGATTCTCGACAAAAAAGTGGTATTTCAAAAGCTGGAAAAATTTCCTGATTATCACAAGCTTTTGATTACCGAACAAACCACTCTCATCTATCGATTAGAATCAAAATATCTGAAAATATTCCGTTTATATAATAATTATCAAGACGAAGACAAAAAATTTATAATAGACGATTTATAAATGAATTATACAGTAGAAGACATTGCCAGAATCACCAATGCGAATATTATTGGCGACAAAGAATTAGTTATCAAAAACATCGCTTTTGACAGCCGGATTATTTATTCTACGAAAAATGCGGCTTTTATTGCCATCAATACTCATAAAAATTCGGGTGAAAAATTTATTGAAGCGGCGATTGACCGAGGTATAAATGTCATTATTTCTGAGCATCATTTTCCTCAGTTTGAAAATGTAACCTGGATTATTGTTGAAAATTCTGTAGAGTTTCTTCAAAAATTAGCTAAATATCATTTTGAAAATTCTCATTTAAAATCGATCGGGATTACAGGAAGTAACGGAAAAACAATTTTAAAAGAATGGCTGTACCAATGTCTTTGGAATGAATTTCCGACCGTGAAAAGTCCGAAAAGTTTCAATTCACAGATTGGTCTTCCCCTTTCTTTGCTTCAAATCAACGATTCTCATCAACTAGGAATTTTTGAAGTTGGAATTTCTAAGCCGAACGAAATGGAAAAGCTTGAACATATTTTCCATCCTCAAATTGGTTTACTCACTCACATCGGAACTGCTCATCTTGCCAATTTCAAATCGGAAGAAGAATTGATCGATGAAAAAATCAAACTGTTCAAAAATTCCGAAGTTGTTATTTATAATAGTGACAATTCTGTCGTTGACGAAAAAATAAAAAAACTGTACTCTGACAAGAAATTAATTTCTTACGGATTTAAAAATCACAATAACGTTTTCTTTAAAAATAATATTTCGAAAAACGAAGATGTTATTGTACAATATTTTGATGAAGAAATCACTTTTCCGGTTCATCAGAGAGACGAAGCGACATTAACCAATGCTCTGGCGCTTGTAACCGTCTTAAAGGAATTGGGAGTCGAAAATAAAAAGATCGTCGAAAAAATCAACGCTCTGAAGGCCGTTGAAATGAGGCTTGAAGCCATCGAAGGAATTAAGAGCAATATTGTCATCAACGATTCTTTTAATCTTGACCTCGATTCTTTGAAAACTGCCCTACAATTTTTGAACGAATATAATAAGCCAAAGAAATCTTTGGTCTTGACAGATATTGTCGGCGTTAATTCAAATTCAAAAGAATTGTATGAAGAAGTTTCAGATTTGGTAAACGAACAAAAATTTGATTCTGTTTTCTTAATCGGGAATGAAATATCAAGGTTTAGTGAATTATTTAAAGCTAAAACATTTACATTTATTGATACGAAAGAATTAATTGAAAGTAAACATCTTAACGAACTCGAAAACCAGATCATTCTTTTAAAAGGGGCCAGAAAGTTTGAAATTGAAAGGCTTAAAGATATTCTTGAACTTAGAAAGCATGATACGGTTTTAGAAATCAATCTCAACGCGATTCTTCATAATATTAATTATCATAAATCTTTGTTGAAGTCAACCACAAAAATGATGGCAATGGTAAAAGCAAATGCTTATGGTTTAGGAAGTTATGAAATTTCGGAATTTCTGCAACATCATCATATTGATTATTTGGGGGTTGCTTTTGTTGATGAAGGCGTTGAACTTCGAAAAAAAGGAATTACGGTTCCTATCGTTGTGATGAATCCCGAACAACACAGTTACGAAACAGTCATTCAATATAATTTAGAACCTGAAATTTACAGTTTTCGCGTATTAGAATTATTTTATGAAGCGGTTCAAAAGTCTGGATACGATAAAAAATATCCTATCCATATCAAATTGGAGACAGGAATGCACAGGCTTGGTTTCAAAGGTTTTGAATTAGATCAATTGAGTGAAACTTTAAATGCCATGAATGTAAAAGTTCAAAGTATTTTCAGTCATCTTTCGTCTTCAGATATACCGGAAGAAAAAGAATTTACTTTAAACCAACTGAAAACATTTGAAAAAAATTCAAGCTATTTGATTGAAAAATTGGGCTACACTCCTATCCGACATATTTTAAATTCATCGGGAATTACAAGCTACACCCACCATCAGTATGATATGGTGAGAATCGGCATCGGAATGCTAGGAGAATCACCAAATAGTGAAATACAAAAACAATTACGATCTGTTGTAAGCTTTAAAACCGTAATTTCACAAATCTCTTTAGTAGAAAACGGAGAATCTGTTGGTTACAGTAGAAGATTTAAAGCAGATCATAATACAAAAATCGCCACCATTCCCGTTGGATATGCAGACGGAATTCCAAGATTGATTGGAAATCAGGTTGGAAATGTTGGCGTAAATAAAACCTTAGCTCCTATTGTTGGAAGCATTTGCATGGATATGATGATGATTAACGTCGATCATATCCCGAATGTAAAAGAAGGCGATACCGTAACTGTTTTTAATGCAAAACCAAGTTTAAAAGAATTCGCAGAATACTGCAAAACGATAACCTATGAAGTATTAACCTCCCTTTCCCCTCGCGTGAAACGGATCTATATAAAAGATTAACACCTATGAGAAAACTCCTGACCCTATTATTTGTATTTCAATTGCTTTTGATCCACGCTCAGGTAAAGAAGGATTTAGTGATTCCAAAAAATCCTAAAATCGGACTTTCACTGGCCGGTGGCGGTGCTAAAG
>DKLU01000279.1 GCA_002455915.1 Chryseobacterium sp. UBA6632 | reverse complement strand
CCCTTTGAATTGTTTGTTGAGGTTGTCTTTTATTTCGTTTAATTGATTGACAAATGATTCGTTGGCTTTTGTATCGTTGCTTTTATTTTTCGGATCGATGAAAAGCAGAAGATTTTTTCCGTCTTTGGTAACGATGTAGTTGTCTTCCAGCTTGAAATCTTTGCTGATGTTTAAAGCATTCAGTTTTTTAATTCCGAGAAAAGTAATTCCCAGCGGATCCTTTTTGATGAATTCTTTTGTAACCAAACTTGTCGGCGAAACTAAAGAAACATAATTGTTTTCAACCTGTTTGGCGATGCTGTCTTTCTGGAGTTTTCTTTCAATTTCTTTGTAATCGGTTTCATTTAAGAACAAAGGGAGATTTTGATTCACGAAATCGAAGGTTTCCGAAATTTCATTATCATTCACCTTTCCCTGAACCGAACCGATGTACTTTTGTAAAGGCTCAATTTTGGTTAAAAAAGTATCAGCAGTTTCCGAAAGCTGAAAACTTTCTTCTTTGGATTTGTTTTCAATAATAACGATAATTTTATCGGAAAAGTTGAGCTGCTTCAGAACTTTTGCCGTAAGATCCGACTTTTCATTTTTAGGAATAATCTGATTAATATCTTCCTCAAAATTAATTTTTGAAGCAAAAAATCCGCACACAACGGCGATTCCAACTGCAAAAAATACAGATAGAAGCTTGTTTTTAGCGATCAGATAGTATAAAAATATAAAAAAACGATGCATTGCATTATGAAAATCAAGTTTGCAAATTTAATTTTTTCAGGAGTAGTTCAAAATGTTTTAACAATAAGTTTGTCTGAAAATCAATAAAATATTTTAGGCGAAATAAAAAATAATCTACTTTTGCAGAAGTTCCTTTTGATGAAAAAATATTTATTAAAGATTCATAATAAAAAATAATGAGTTTATTACACCCGTATTTCCTGATCATAATCTTTTTCTTATTGATATTTAGCTTTCAAGAAGTTTTTAAGGCTAAGGTAGATAGAAAATATCTTTATATGCTGGGAGGTTTTATGATACTTGTTGCCGGATTTCGTGATGCCGGACCAGATTACGGAAGTTATAGAGGTATTTATGTCTATTCTGATACACTAGATTATATTAGTATAATTTTAAAAGGGTTGCATCTTGAAAGTCCTCAACCTATAGCTGTTGAATGGTTGTATGTACTTATTAATAAGCTTATGCTTAATATTTTTGATGCACCTTTTTACATGCTCACTTTTATAGTAGCAATATGTGCAATATTTTTTAAGTTAAGATATGTTGAGGATAATACAATTTATCCATTTACATTCATTTTATTTATGTTTATACCTGGCTTCTTTATTGGGGAATGTGGACAGATGAGACAAAATCTAGGGGTGTTTATTGTATATTTTGCAGTTAAATTCATTAAAGAAAAGAAACTTTTCTATTATTTACTTTGTATTTATTTGGCAGGAGGTATTCATAATGTATGTTATGCATTTTTACCAATGTATTGGATTGCTCGTATTCCTGTAAATAAAGGAATTATGTTGGGTGCTATTATTGCCTCTATCATTATGTCTCCTTTTGAAGTATATAGGGTTTTTGGTAGCTTTTTGGATGGTATTGCTTCAGATAGTACTGTGATTGGTGGTTTTAATGCTTATATGGAGGAATCTGTAGAAAGACTTAACGGAGGTATTGGTATCCCCGAAGTAATGACTGCCGTGCTTACATTTTTTCTCTTTGTTTATGATACGAAGCTCAAAGAAAAATATCCATACTATGAGTATCATAGAAATTATGCGCTTGTCGGGATTTGTTTCTTCTTTATTTTTAGAAATAATCCTGTTTTCTCATCCCGGTTAGTAGGTGCTTTTACAGGTTTTGGTTTATTAATTATTCCCAATGCGATGTATGTGGTGTCAAAATCTCATAAGACGATGATTTACTTATTCATCATTTTCTTAGTGGTTTTCAATTTTGTTGTTTTTTCAAGTTTTAGAAATATTATTGCTGGTAGATTTACAATAGATCTTTATAAGAATTTCTTGCTTCCTTAAAGAATTAAGATTACAAAAAATAATTTAAATGGCTTAAAGTAAAATATTCTCAAGTATAAGAAGCTTTAAATGTATTTAATTTTTCTTTTGATCTAAAATTATTAATTCTTATTCGATATTTTTTTAATCAAAATATCTCCTAATTTTGGGATATGTGTTAATTTGTTAAAATAAAACATGTTAGTTTGAAAAAAAGTATACCTTTGTAAAAGAATTAGTTATGCTATTCTAAAATAAAAAACACACAAACTATGAAAAAAACAATTTATAACATTAAAGCTTTTAGCTTCATTCTATCAGAAGCATACTGCTTCCATTCTAATAAGATTTACTCTTAATTTTTAGCTTTCTCTTCTTTTAAGAAGAAATATAAAAATCAATATTTTTTATTTTTTTATTTCTGAAATAGAGATAAAAAGTATGTGATAAATATTATTCATTAATTCATTTAATGAGTTATATAAAAGATCAAAAAAAACATTTTAATTTAATATGCATGAAAAAAAAACATTACACTAAAGTTTTGGGTTGCAATTTTTTGTATTGCATCGTCTGAGGCTTTCCCTAGGATGATTTCTATTCCTACTTTTAAAGAATTTAATATTAGAACTAATCATAAAATACCCATGCCACCAAGTGTTTATGATCTAGATCCAAATATTGTTATTTCACAAAATGTGAATGAGAAGGGATTAGTGGTAATCGAAGGAAAATTAACTAAACCTGTTATAAGTAGTAACGTTAAATTATCCATTAAATATGAAAATTCTCAAGGAAACTGGATTATAGGATGGTATAAAATGCTGTATTCTTACAATAGGTATAATGAGAATTTGAAAGCCACTTTAGAATTACCCGCTTCGATGCAGAGTTCTTATAATTTAAAAATTGAATTGAGCTCAGATTCTAATCTTAACGATTTTAATAGTGTGAAATGGGATAGAACAATTAGTCATTATAAGCAGTCGGATTATGCTCCTGCAAGTTGTGATCTTGATGAAAATGAGTATACTATTCTTTTAACTCCTAAAAAAGAAAATACACTTATTACTGATACGAATGGGAAAGTAATAGGGCTTAAAGACAGAGTAACTTCTGTATATTCTTGGAATAAGCTTAGTGATATTCTTCCAATGAGTAATAAAAAGGATAATGTTGTTTTTACGCCTAAAATACCATCTACATTAATTAATGAATCAAATGGTGTCAAATCTATAAAGCTTTTGAATAATGGAATTGTAAGTGATACATTGGGAAGTACTCCAGAATTTATTTATAATAATGTTTCAGTCTTGAAGCGATTGGATGGAGAGGAATAAGATTGGGAAGTACTCCAGAATTTATTTATAATAATGTTTCAGGTCATCCAAGCCCCTATTTGTATAGTTATACCGATCCTGTATATATGTTTGCGGGGAAATTTTCTGTTAATGGCTTTTTAATAAAATTCAGTCAGTGGCCTGATGAACCTAATGGAGGAGGATATCATGACTTTAGAAATCCTAATAGTCCACAAAGTAGATATTTTACTCTCTACAATACGATTCATGATAAGCTATCAGACTTTATTCCTGATCAAACCCCTGTAGTAATAGTATCTAGTATGAAGACAGGATTGAGAATTTATAAGAGTGATGGAACCTATTATAGTGTACCTGCAAATAGTAATTATGGACCTGCGTATTTTGGATATGGAAATGATCAGGGGCATGGTCGTAGAGGTAGGTCCAGGTTCTGAAAATTTAATTATTAAGAATACAACAGAAATGACTTTGTATGGAATGGGAGCTCTTAGGAATAGTTTCGTCAATAGCTTTGATAATAATTATGAGACCATCAGGTCAATGGAGGATATAGAAAAAGAAATTTCAAAATTTATCAATTATACCGGAGTTTTTGGCGATACTTCTAATTATAATGATGCTTCTGAAGGTGCTCCAAAATGTTATACAATAAAGGACGGTGCAGTATCTGACTATATGGTTATAGATTGGACAAAAGCACCAAATTCCTATATCTTCACCGGAAAAGATGAAAAGCATATTAATGCAGATGTTGATGGTCTTTACATACCAGTAAAAAAAGCCTATGAAATGTGGGCAAAAGGAGGAGAGTTTATGAGAGATGAGCAGGGTAATTATACTAAGATACCCGATAACGGAGTTACTAAAGCGGGAATATATTGGGAAGATCAACCAGGATTAATAAAATCTGCAGCCTTAGAAGGTGTGGGTGAAAATGCAAGGATTAAAGTTTTGGTTAATAAACTTAAAGAAGGAAACGCTGTAATTTCATATAGAGTAAATGATAAAGTTTATTGGACATGGCATGTATGGGTAACAGATGATCCTAGAATAAATGGAAGTACCTATCGTCTGAATTCTGAAAAAGATAAAAATGGAAATGCAGTAACAGATTGGAAATGGATGGATAGGAACTTGGGAGCTACTAGTGCTAATTTTGTAGGTAATGATTGGCATAAATCTCAAGGGCTGCAATATCAATGGGGAAGAAAAGACCCCTTCCCTTCTTTTACTTATAAGGATGGAAGTAGTTACGAAATTTCTGGGGAAGTAGGGAATATCAGAGGATCGGGAGCTGTATACTTAAACGGAGCTTCATCCATTTTGCCTGTTAAATTTAGAGGAAATGTATATCAAAATCCACAAGATAATACAGGGTTCGATACTCCTAATGGGAATATCCGATATTCTGTTCAAAATCCGATCAATATGATTACTGCTCCTTTGTATATAAGAAAGCTTGGTGAATATGTAGACAGTAAGGGGGAAAATATGTTGGTTCAAACCGGTACTACTACATGGTATCCTCAAAATCGTACAACATGGTTCTCTAAGCAAAAATATAGAAATGAATATAATACGGATGATCCTACACAAAATGTTGCCTGGGATCTTTGGGGGGATACTCGAGGAGGAAGATTAAGTAATTTGAATGATGAATCAGCAGATACTTCAATTAGAGAAGAAAGTACTCGTTATGCTATGAAATCTCCGTATGATCCATGTCCGTGTAATTGGAGGGTTCCATCATTTTACAATAATGTATCGAGTGGTAATAATTCGTCGCCTTGGGGTCGTGAGGGGAAAGTTTTTGATAATGATACTTTCACTTCTAGCCCATCAACTTCAAGTCCTAATTTTCCAGGGATTAAAATCCTTCCTAGACTAGGTTACGATTTTACGGGTTCTACTCGTAATTTGGGTTTGATTTCTATTAATGGAAATTATGAGTATTATCCTAATCAAGCTAGTTTAGGGTATGGTACTAATGTATCATCAGGATTGGTAACTCCTGAAGTAAAATATCAAGACGGTTCATCGGATGGTTCTTTAGGTTCATCTACTTTTTCACTTGGATGGTCAGAGGTAAATGGAGGACCTTGGTATGGATCCAGAGCTCTTACCTATGTTTCAGATCCTGGAAATACTAAACGGCCAACAATTTTTGGAGTATATAATATAAATACGAATTCACATTATGGAACGACATATGACACCAGTGGTGTAAGATGTATTAAAGATCCTAATAATGCTTATATGCCTGCTGTTTTTGAAACAAATTATTTTGTAGAAAATCAAACGGGGGAATACTCATTAGAAACATTGAAAAAATGGATGAAAGAGCCTAACAGCTATATAGAGTATACAAATAATTCATTACCCGTAAAAGCGTCAGAAAGAGATCGTGTTATTGAGATTCCTTTAAGTAAAGCGTATGCGATGCAAAAAATGCATATTAGAAAAGATGGATCTTTCCCTACAGGAAGCCATATGTCGGCTTCTGTGGTATGGACTAATAATATTGATTTAATAGAAAACTTGCAAATAATTGAAGGGACTAAAGAGTCGTCTAAACTTAGAGTTACTTTAAAAGATATGAAGTATGGGAATGCGGTAGTCGCTTTTCATTTAGGAGATTCTCCAACGCAATGGATAAATGGAAGACATCAGGATCCTATTGTTTGGAGCTGGCATATTTGGGCACCGGAAACAGTAATCGATACGTTGAATTACAAAACAGAAACACCTGAAAATGGAGGCGTTTTAGCGGTAAACGATGCATTTGTTAAACCTGTAATGAGTATTGGGGTACCCTTGGAAACTACTTTTATGGATAGAGATTTAGGAGCCTTAAAAATGTTTCCGTCTAACTCTATGGGAGGTTCAGGAAGTTATGGTAGTCTTGTTAATATTGTTAATACAGGAGGCTTGCATTATCAGTGGGGAAGAAAAGATCCTCTTCCGGTAATGTTTAATCCGGGCGCAAACTATAATTTTGGGAATGGGTATAATCAATATAGTGGTTTAAGCAGATATTCAATCAGTATCCAAAATGGTCCCATAACTACTGGGCCTAATGGTATTGCTGTTATTCCTTACACAACAGGGATTAATAATATCAATTATACCGCTAACTTTACAAGAGAATACGCAGATTATTCATCGGGCATATCAGCAAGTGATTCAAAGAAAGATAAGATTAAAAAAGTGCTTGATTATTCAGTGAAAAATCCTTTATTTTTCTTGTACCCTAACCAGGGTAGTGCATCCAATGTTTTCCAAAACGTTAGAGATTGGGTGTCGGATGAAAATGGACAATTTACAGATAGATGGGGGCATGCCACAGAAAAATCACCTTATGATCCATGTCCTGAAGGATGGAGAATACCTGATACATTTGCTGCCTCAACACATTCTGTAGAGCCAGATTTAGGTACAGAATTCTATACCAAATGGTCTTTCTCTCACGGGAATAATCCTTGGTACTATAATGGTTATCAAGGCAATTATCAAAATGCAGGGCAAGGGAAATATGGAATTGCTCCGGCGGCGACTGTTGGATATCAAGCAACATACTCTAAAACAGTTCAGTCGTATCCTGGAATTGCAGCGGTAATTGCTACACCTCCAGCTACGCGTTATGGTATGATATTTAATAATAGCCGTTATAATATAGGTAACTTTCCTAATAATACAATACGTGGTTTAGACGGAGGAAGAGATCTTTATTTGATGGATAAACAAGATCCTGGGCAATTTAAAGTAGATGATGGATATAATCAGATGAGATCTGCTTACTCAGGAATTTGGACGTCATCACCTACAGATGTATATACAGGGCAGGCTGTTGGTATGTTATTTAATTATAGAGAGATGAAGTTGACAACAGGAAATGCATTTAACCCGCAGGCAGCAATGTCTTGCCGTTGTGCAAAAGTAAGGATGAGTGCAAATGGTGAAATAGGAAGATATGAACCAGGTGCTATGGAAGTTTCTGAAAAGACAACAGGTAAGGCTGTAAATACTTTTGCTAAAAAGCACCCAGAAAGACAACAAAAAACTTACTGTCTTTCCTAATCCTGTGAAGAGTGTTTTATACATTAATGCTAACGATAAAGAGTATTATTATCAGATTTATAATGTTTCCGGTCAACTTGTAAAGCAAGGTAAATTTGAAAATAAACAAACAGATTTGTCTTCTTTAACGAAAGGAATTTATTTAATAAGAATCAATAATTCTGAAACTGTAGTTAAAATTATTAAAGAGTAGTAATTTAATCACTGTAAAGTATAAACTGCCTCACTAATTTGAGGCAGTTTTTATTTGCATTTATTTAAATAACTTTCGAGAGTTTTTTATTATTTTTACTAAAAAATTTAAATGTAGCGATGAAGAAAAAAAATACTTTTGACGAAATGAATTATATATCGATGACAATCCCTCAACAAAATACATATTCTTGCTAATGGTATCTCCAAAAATAGCTGTTTTAGTTCCTTGTTATAATGAAGCCCTCACCATCGGAACTGTTGTAAAAGATTTTAAAACTTTCCTTCCTCAGGCAGATATTTATGTCTATGATAATAACTCTAAGGATGATACTGTGGCCATCGCAAAAGCTGAAGGTGCAATTGTTCGACATGAGAAAAGACAAGGTAAGGCCAATGTGGTTTTCAAAATGTTTCGTGAAATAGAAGCGGATATCTATATTATGATTGATGGTGATGATACCTATCCTGTAGATTGTGTTCAGGAAATGGTGAATCAGTTCATCGAAAATAATTGCGATATGCTTGTTGGCGATCGGTTATCTAATAATAGTTACAAAAAAGAAAACAAAAGAGCATTTCATAATTTTGGAAATAATTTAGTGAGAAATCTAATTAACATCTTTTTTGGTTCAGAATTAAAAGATATCCTTTCTGGATACCGAATTTTTTCGAAAAAATTTATTAAAAATTACGCCAGTACTATTAAGGGGTTTGAGTTGGAAACAGATCTTTCAATCTATTCTTTGCATAACGGATTGGCCATTGAAGAATATTCAATCAACTATAGAGATAGGCCAGAAGGAAGTGAGTCAAAATTGAATACCTTTACAGATGGGTTTAAGGTTATAAAATTATTCTTTAATCTTGTAAGACTTTATAAACCACTCTTGTTTTTTGGAGGTGTATCTATTGTTCTTTTTGTTTTAGGAATTCTCTTTATGATTGTTCCTATAACTGAGTATTTTGAATATAAATTTGTGTATAAGGTTCCTACACTTATATTTTCTATTATGTTGATTATTATTTCTCTGCTAGCTTTTATGACAGGGCTTATTTTGGATAATATAAGTATAATCGACAGAAAGAATTTTAAAGTTCGATATAATAGTACAAAATAGTATGAAAGATAAGCTCATTTTCTTTGTTTTCACTGTTTTGTTCTTTTGTAATACACAATTCAATATTTTTCATTTTATTCCAAAAGAGAGATTTGAATATAGTAAAGTTGAAGTATCTGAAACTCTTGTTATCGGAAAGCTTTTAAACTCAGAACAAAATGGTATTTTTGAAGATGGAGGTTTTACAGGTATTTTTTATGTAGATTCTAATTTATCTTCTAAAAATGTAGCAGGAAAAAAATCGTATGAAAAATATATTAATAATGAAAAACCTAAAAAGTATTCATATTGGGCTTATAAATCACAAATAGGAGGTCAGGCAATACTTTACAGTCTTTTTGAAAAAGCATTTGGATTAGATAATATGGTAAATATTACAATCTTTAGAATGTTTAATTCAATTTTTTTAAGTGTACTCTTAACATTATTTCTTGTCTGGGTTAGAAACAAATACGGAATGTTAACTGCAATTGTCACTTTTCTTTTGATACTTCCGAATTATTGGATTTTTTTATACGGCAAAAGTGCATGGTGGTGTAGTTGGGTGTATTTTTTACCTTTTGTATATTCTTTATTCTTTTTTGAAAAAAATAACCAAAAGCCCGATTTTAAAAAATATGTCATTGTATTTTCTGTGCTTTTTTTTATTAAATTTTGGTTTACAGGATTTGAGTTTATAACAGTGTTTCTGATCTCTTCTGCTATACCTTATATTTATTATGTTTTTGAAAATAAAGTTTCTTTTTATATTAATTTTATTACTAGACATATAATAATTTTGGTAGTTCCGTTAATTGCGACAACTTTATTTCAGTTGTATCAATTTAAGCTTTTGACCGGGAGTTTTCAGGATGGCGTAAATCATCTGTTAGATGCTTATTCAAGACGAGCTAACGGAGGATATTCTTACAGTGGAGAATATAGTTACTTGAATACCTTTAAAAAATATCATGCAGATATTGTTTTTCGATATATAGGAGGATCTTTTATGACAGAAGATTTTATTAAATTACCTTTTGTCATTATTCTTGCTATTGGTTTTTGCTGCTCTGTTTTTCTATATTTTAAAAAAATTGAGAGGAGATTGGTTTTTACCACTTGGTTCTCAATTTTAGCACCACTTAGTTGGTTAATTTTGTTTAAAGAGCATGCACATATTCATCCGCACGTCGATTTTTTTATATGGTACTGCCCATTTTTAATTTTGTTGATTTTATTAATATCTATATCCATAACTTTTTACTTTAAAAAAGCTAATAGATTTTAGTTTTAATGATTTCATTTTCTTCCTTAAATTAATCTATTTCTTTAAAAGATATTCAAGACAGCATTTCACGTGCTGTCTTTTTTTTATTTGAAATTGAATATTGTAAATGTTTTATTAGTTTTTGATTATTAATATTGATTTATATTGATTTTAATAATAAAAAATTCAACCCATATTGCTGTATTTTTGCATTGCTCAAGTTGGAAAGTGTGGTATCTGCATATATAATTTAATAATTATAATTTTTTGTGTCCATAAATCGTTTATT
>DKLU01000278.1 GCA_002455915.1 Chryseobacterium sp. UBA6632 | reverse complement strand
TAATTAAAAAAGACGATGAAAATTATCGTCTTTTAGTTAATATTGAAAAATAAACTTTATTAATTCAAATAAAATTCATATTTATTTAGTAATTGAATATTTTTAATAAGCTCTCCGCTGAGGTTTACCGAATGTTTCATCGACTGAACTTCGAGCTGCGTATCGTCTTCAATATTTTTAATAAAGAACTTAAGCTTTTGGTTTCCTTGATTTTGCTGAAGTACATTTCTAAAAAAGGCTAAATCTTCCGGTCTGAAATCCATCACATCCATTACTAAAGAAATACTTTTAGCATATTTATCAAAAGCTTCCTGAAGCTCAATTACATCATTTACATTCACAAAAACTCGCCCGTCTTTTACCTGAGCAAATTTAATCTTAAAAATAACAAATCGTTGAACTTCCAGCTTCTCCTTTAATTTCATATAATCACGATCTCCCAATCGGAAAGAATAAGATCCTGAATAATCTTCCAACGTTACAAAAGCTACTTTTTCGCCACTCCTGAAACCATCTTTCACGACATATTCCGTAATCAAACCGGCAACGGTATATTCTTTTCCGCCACCGCCATTCTCTCTTTCTTTCTGAAGTGTTTTCCAGTCTTTTTTCTTTTCTTCAAATAATTCTTCCTGTTTATTGGCAAAAGCCTGCTCTTTATAAGCATCGACCTCATCTAAATTAAGGAAGAGAAAATTTCCTTTAGGTTCTGCTTTTTTCGTAACTTCTTCTATTATTTCTTCCTCTTCTCCAGCCACAATATCGTCGGAAACAATTTCGGTTAAATCTGTCGTCTCATCTACCGCATCCTGTTCCAAAATCGGAGCTTCATCCACAACAGCTTTTCCTACTTCTTCTTTTTCCAACACGGATTTTTTTGAAAGATTACCCGCCATAAACTGAAACTGATATTTAAACTCATCCAGCGGATGCGCCGAAAGATAGAAACCAATGGTTTCTTTTTCTTTATTCAGTTTATGCATGTTTGGCCATTCCGGACAAGGCAATAACTTCGGCTGCTCGATCTGAACTTCATCAGCAAAATCAGCAAAAAGTGAAAATTCCATTTCGTTTTTACTTTCCTGAAAGCTTTGTCCGTAACGGATTAATCTCTCCAAATTCGTTCTTCCCGCCATATCAATATCAAAATACTGACCTCTGTGGAAAGAATCTAATTCATCAAAACCTCCTGCTAACACCAAACTTTCCGCTACTCTTTTATTCATTTGAGAAGGTAAGATCCTTTCAAAGAAATCATAGATATTTTTAAACCTGCCATTTGCTGCTCTTTCTCTTGTAATCGCTTCACTTGGCCCTTCACCAATCCCTTTAATCGCCCCTAAGCCAAAACGGATCTGTCCTTTTTCGTTTACCGAGAATTTATACTGAGATTCGTTTACATCCGGTCCCAAAACATCAACTCCCATACTTTTACAATCTTCCATAAACATGGTAATGGAATCTGTATTGTTAATGTTATTACTCATCACACTCGCCATATATTCTGCAGGATAATTGGCTTTTAAAAAGGCAGTTTGATAAGCAATAAACGCGTAACAAGTCGAGTGAGATTTGTTGAAGGCATATTCCGCAAAGGCCTTCCAGTCATTCCAGATTTTTTCTAAACGCTCTTCGTTCAGATTATTTTTTCGCCCGCCTTCAATGAATTTAGGATACATTTTATTCAGAACGTCAATCTGCTTTTTACCCATTGCTTTTCTCAATGTATCGGCTTCACCTTTCGTGAAATTTGCTAATTTTTGAGACAACAACATTACCTGCTCCTGATAAACGGTAATTCCGTAGGTTTCCTTTAAATATTCCTCGGTTTCTGGTAAATCGTAAACAATTTCTTCAATTCCGTGTTTTCTGTTAATAAAATTCGGAATATATTTAATAGGTCCCGGACGGTAAAGAGCATTCATCGCAATAAGATCGGCAAAAACTGTTGGCTTCAGTTCTCTCATGTACTTTTGCATCCCCGGACTTTCATACTGGAAAATCCCGACCGTCCTTCCTTCTTTAAATAACTGATAAGTTTTGGTATCATCAAGAGGAATTTCATCCGGATCAATATCAATATTATATCTTGCTTTTACTAATTTCAAAGCATCCTTAATGATCGTCAATGTTCTAAGACCCAAGAAATCCATCTTCAATAATCCGGCACTTTCCGCCACCGAGTTATCGAATTGTGAAACCAAGATATCCGCATCTTTTGCAGCAATTGTCACCGGAACCAGATTACTCACATCTTCAGGCGTAATAATTACCCCGCAGGCGTGAATACCCGTATTCCGGATACAACCTTCCATTTTTTTAGCACTCGCCAAAACACCGTGACGGGCATCATCAGGACTGTTAAGAACATATCTCATCTCATCAACGAGCATCTGTTCTTCTGGTTTTAATTTATCATATTTTGCTAAAGCTTTCGCAATATTCATCCCCGGACTCGGAGGTATCAGCTTGGCAATATTATTCGTATCAGGAATTGGAACATCCAACACTCTTCCTGCATCTTTAATCGCAGACTTCCCACCCAAAACTGAGTATGTAATAATCTGTGCAACCTGAGTTTTACCGTATTTCTCGACAACCCATTTGATAATTTTATCACGACCTTCATCATCAAAGTCGATATCAATATCGGGCATCGAAACCCTTTCCGGATTCAGAAATCTCTCAAAAAGAAGATCATATTTAATAGGATCAACATTGGTAATTCCGATGCAATATGCAACCGCAGAACCAGCCGCAGAACCACGACCTGGGCCAACCCAAACTCCCATATTTCGGGCTTCATTACAGAAATCCTGAACGATCAGGAAGTAACCAGGATAACCTGTATTCGCAATAACTTCCAACTCGAAATCTAAACGTTCTTTAATCTCAGGCGTTATCCCCGGGTTGGGTTCATATCTTTTTCTTGCACCTTCATAAGTTAAATGAGTTAGATAAGCCATCTCGCCACGTTTTCCTCCATCAACCTCATCTTCAGCATGAATAAATTCCTCAGGAATATCAAATTTCGGAAGAAGAACGTCTCTTTTTAACGTATAAGGTTTAAATTTTGCCGTAAATTCTTCATACGCATCAAAAGCATCAGGATACGCCAAAAATGCTTCTTTGATCTCCTCCGCATTTTTGATATAGTACTCTCCCGTAGCCAATCCTCTTCTTTTACCAAACCCTTTCCCTACAGGCGTTGACAGCTTTTCACCATCTTTGATACAGCTTACAATATCTTGAATATTAGAGTCGTCTTTATTGGAATAAAAAGTTTCGTTTTGGGCTAAAATTTTAACATTATATTTATCTGCAAAATGAAGCAAAACATCATTTAAATGCTCTTCTTCAGGCAGTTTATGATTTTGAATCTGAACATAAAAATCATCTTCAAAAGTATCTTTCCACCATTTGAAAAGCTCCTCCCCTTTTTGCTCTCCGGTATTTAAAATAGCATCCGGAATATCTCCGAAAATCCCTGAAGTTAAAGCGATAACACCTTCTTTATATTCCGCAATCAGCTCTCGGCTAATCCTTGGAACCCCGAAATAGAAACCTTTCAGAAAACCTATACTTGAAAGTTTTGCTAAATTTTTATATCCCTCAAAATCTTTCGCCAGTAAAACAACCTGCGTC
Organism: Chryseobacterium sp. UBA6632; assembly: GCA_002455915.1. Classification (GTDB taxonomy): domain Bacteria; phylum Bacteroidota; class Bacteroidia; order Flavobacteriales; family Weeksellaceae; genus Chryseobacterium. The sequence continues at coordinate 7,733 of DKLU01000278.1, read as the reverse complement.
CTTCTATCAGGATCATCTTTGGTAAACTGCTTCTGTTCGTAACGATCTGAAATATAGAATTCGCAACCCACCACAGGAATTAACGGCTGAGAAGGCGGTTCTTCTTCATTAAATTCCGTTCCGTTTGCTTCTGCTTCCTGTTTTTTTGCTAAATATTCTTTATGCTTTTTCGTACGGTCACCATTCACTCCTTCAACCGCAGAAACAAACTTGAAAGCACCCATCATATTTCCTAAATCCACCATTCCGACGGCAGGAAAATTATCATCCGTTGCTTTTTTAATCAGGTCATTAATGCTTGACGTCGCCGTTAATGTCGAAAAAACACTGTGATTGTCAAAATTGAAATACTTCCCAAGATCAATCTCATCAACACTTCCGAAATCCTGTTGCTTTTTCTTATTGTTAAAATCGGCAACTTGCCTTCTGATAACAATACTGAAAGGCTTGATCGGATCCGGATGAAGCGTTTTGAAATAAGCCAGCTGATCTTCCGAAGTTTTCAATACTTCCGCAGGAATAATCCCAATTCTCATCATCTCGAAGAAAACCTGAGCCGTTGCATTTACGTCGGCCGCCGCGTTGTGAGCTTCATCAAACTTATGACCGTATAATTTTTCGTACAGTTCTTCCAATTTCGGAGACTTGTATCTGCCACCTCTACCACCACCAAGTTTACAATAATCTGTTCCCAAAATCATTGTATCGGCTCTTGGTTTTTCCTGAAGGTTGTCTGTAATATTTTTTCTGTAAAATTCGGCTCCGACGATATTATAATCAAACTCAACATTGTGACCGGAAACAACTCTTACTCTTTCTAAAACTTTAGCAAATTCATTTAAAATTTCTTCAAGATCCCGACCTTCTTCATTCGCAATCTTCGTTGTAATCCCGTGAATTCTTGCGGCGTTGAAAGGAATATCAAATCCTTCCGGTTTTATAATATAATCCTGATTTTCAATTAAAGTTCCGTCATCATCATGCAATTGCCAGGCAATCTGAACCATTCTTGGCCAGTTATCTGAATCTGAAAGCGGAGCATTGAAATTCTTTGGTAAACCCGTGGTTTCTGTGTCAAAAACTAAATACATGTAATTTTTCTAGCTTTTATTAAAAAAGAGAATGTAAAGTTACTTAATTTTACATTAAGGCATTACAATCGCTTGGATAATAATTAACTTTTTTCAAGTTCATAATTAAAACCAATTTTAAAATTTAATGTTACTTTTTTAGGTTTTAACAAATGATTCAAAAATAAATTTTGAATTTTAGATAATTTTAATAATTTAGCACATTATCAATTACTTATTTTACATATATTTGTAAGCGAATTTATTTTAAATTATTTAATATATCATGAAGAAATGTTTACTTTTGGTTAGCACTTTAGCCATTACATTACTAAGTGCACAAAACAATGATGCTTTAAACAGAGAGTTTGAAAAACAAAAAAATAAGAACAATGAGAAGTTCGATTCTTATGTTGCAAAACGTTACGGAGCTAATAAATCTCCTGAAGTATTAAAAGAAATCGAAGAAAAAAGAGAAAACCTAGCGGGATTTTTCCTTAATAAACCTTATTTTTATCAAACTGATGATCAGAATCAAATCCTAAACAACAATGTAGATGCTTTAACTACAGCAGGTGGAGTTAATGGATTGGCAGGATCTTTTAAAGGAGAAGGGATTCTTTATACCATATTTGATGGAGGAAGAATTTATGCTCCTCACACAGCATTTAATAATACAGCTGGAAGAATTTCTAACAAAGAAGCTGCAACAAATGCATACAGTGCACACGCTACTGGCGTTGCAAGTATTGTAGGTGCAAAATCATCTCCTTTAACAGCAACCGCAGAAGATGGAACAACAATGCAAGGGAATGCTATGGGAATCGCTTTAAATTCAACAATGGATTCTTACAGATTCGCAACAACAACCTTACCTGGCAACACAACTACTAGTACTGTATTTCAAAAGATACTGGCAGCTCAACCTAAGATTTCTAACCACTCTTACGGAAGTAATGCTGGATGGAATATTCAAACTGTCTCAGGTGCAACTGCTCTAGTGTGGAATGGAGACTACTATCCCGCTACCGCTACAGAACCAAGCGAATCTTTTGATTTTCAAGGCACTTATTTTACCGGTGATCAAAACTATGACAACATTGTATACGCTAACCCTGCAAATGTTATTGTAAAATCTGCCGGTAACTATTTTGGTATGGGACCTGCTTTACCAGGTGGATCAACAGCTCCTAAATATTATACTGACGAAAATGGATCACTTGCTGCATTTACAGCCACGGATACTCTTCCTGCAACAAACTGTGGTAACGGTGGAGATTGTATCGGACCTGGTTCTTTAGCTAAAAATATTATTGTTGTAGCTGCTACAGAAGTTATCACAACTAATAACTATAGATATACAGCTTCAACAGATGTTATAAAAGCCGATTACAGTAGTGCCGGTCCAAGAGATGATGGTGGTATCAAACCAGATATCGCTGCTCCGGGATCAGATATTTGGATGGCATCAACTGCAGAAAATACAACAGGAAGTATTGGATGGCAAATTAACAGCGGGACTTCTATGTCTGCTCCACAAGTGACTGGTATTATCGGACTTTGGATGCAGATATATAAATCAATGTTCAACAATGCAGATTTAAATGCAGCTGCCGCTAAAACTTTAATGGTACATTCTGCATCGGAAGCAGGAACTGTTGGTCCTGATGCATGGTATGGTTGGGGATATATCAATGCAAAAAAAGGAGCTGAGCTATTAGTTGGGAAGTCTAATAATACAATCTTATTTAATGATGAGACTTTAACAAGTGGAACTCCTAACCAAAAAACCATTATTGCTTCAGGAACAGAACCATTAAAAGTTACTATTTCTTGGATTGATCCTGCATATGTAATTCCAACAAATCTAACTTATGCTGATGTTTATAATAACAGATCATCCAGATTAATAAACGATTTAGATTTAAGAATTGTTGACACGGTAACCAACACTGTTTATCAACCATGGAAACTTAATCCACTTACTCCTACGGCAGCTGCTACAAAAGGAGATAATACTGTAGATAATGTTGAACAAGTTGTTATTGATGCTCCAGTAGCTGGCAGATCATACAGAATTGAAATTGGTAATAAAGGTACTTTGAAAAATAGTACTGGAGCAAATGCCCCTCAAAACTATTCCATCATTGCAACAGGATACACTCAACAAGTTTTAGCAACGGGTGAAGCTGTAAAAGATAACGGTATCATTGTAGCTCCAACAATTACTAAAGATATTGTAAAAGTATTAAAAGCTTCTGCAAAATCTACATTCAATGTATATGATTTAACAGGTAAAAAATTACAGAGCGGCATTATTAATGGCGATACCAGTGTAGATTTATCAACATATGTTAAAGGAATTTACATCATCGAAGTTAAATCTGGGAATGATATAGTTACCAAAAAAGTAATTAAAGAGTAATATTAAAACTCTGATTAACAAATAATTCAATGCAAAACACTAACACTTGTTAGTGTTTTGTTTTTTTATGTATATTTGTCTTCTATGGAAAATACACTGCACGAAAAAGTTTCTCAAGATATATTAATTAAGGCTTATAATCACATGATGCTTGCCAAAGCGATGGCAGATATTTATGAAGAAAACAGAAATGTTTGTAAATATGTTCATAGCACATCACGAGGTCATGAGGCGATACAGTTGGCTACTGCTTATCAATTAAAAAAAGAAGACTGGGTTTCTCCCTATTACAGAGACGAAAGCATTCTTTTAGGAATTGGTTTCGAACCTTATCAATTAATGCTTCAGTTACTGGCAAAAGCCGAAGATCCTTTTTCGGGAGGCAGATCGTATTATTCCCATCCTTCAAGCAGGGATGAAAATAAGCCTAAAATTATTCATCAAAGTTCTGCAACGGGAATGCAAACCATTCCTACAACGGGAGTTGCACAGGGAATTAAATACATTCAAGATTTTGAATTACAGCAATTCGAAAACAATCCGGTTGTAGTTTGTAGTTTAGGTGACAACTCTGTAACCGAAGGTGAAGTGAGTGAAGCATTGCAATTTGCAGCTTTACATCAACTTCCTATTATTTTCCTTGTTCAGGATAATGAATGGGGTATTTCAGTAACCAAAGAAGAAGCAAGAACTTGTGATGCTTACGATTTCGTTGCAGGATTCGCTGGTTTAAGCAGAATGAGAGTTGACGGAACCGATTTCGTTGAAAGCTTTGAAGTGATGAAAAAAGCGGTTGAGTTCGTTAGGTCTGAAAGAAAACCTTTAGTAGTTTGTGCTAAAACTGTTCTTATTGGCCATCATACTTCAGGGGTAAGAAGAGAGTTCTATAGAGATGAGGAAGATTTAACTAAACACAGAGCAAAAGATCCGGGAGAGATCCTGAGAAAACATTTGCTGGAAACTGGCGTTGATGAAGAATTATTAAAGCAAATCACCAAAAAAGCAAGGCTTGAAGCTGAAGAAGCTTTTGAAAGAGCTCAAAAAGCAGAAGATCCAAAACCTGAGACGGTTATGAATCACGTTTTTGCACCAACTCCGATTACGGAAGAAACGGGAACGCGCGAACCGAAAGGTGGCGAAAAGATTGTTATGGTGGATGCTGCCATTCACGCGATTCAGGAATTGATGTGGAAACATCCGGAAGCATTGTTGTACGGACAGGATGTTGGAGAAAGAATCGGTGGTGTTTTCCGTGAAACGGTGACTTTAGGAAAAAAATTCGGAAGCAAAAGAGTTTTCAATACAGCAATTCAGGAAGCGTATATCATTGGTTCTACCGCCGGAATGAGCGCGGTTGGATTAAAACCTATTGTTGAAGTTCAGTTTGCAGATTATATCTATCCGGGAATCAACCAGTTAATTACTGAGATTTCAAAATCAAGTTATTTAAGTCAAGGAAAATTCCCTGTTAGTAATATTATCCGTGTTCCGATTGGCGCTTACGGCGGCGGCGGACCTTACCACAGCGGAAGTGTGGAAAGTATTTTGGCGAATATTAAAGGTATCAAAATTGCTTATCCAAGTAATGCTGCAGATTTTAAAGGTTTATTAAAAGCGGCTTATTACGACCCAAATCCGGTGATTATGCTGGAACATAAAGGTTTGTATTGGAGCAAAGTTCCGGGTACTGAAGATGCGAAAACCATTGAGCCGGCAGAAGATTACGTTTTACCTTTCGGAAAAGGAAAAGTAATCATTGAAGCAGATAAAAACGAAACCGAAAAAGGCAGAACTCTATTGGTGGTAACTTACGGAATGGGCATTTACTGGGCTAAAGAAGCTGCGAAAAACTTTAACGGAAGAATTGAAGTGATCGATCTGAGAACATTAATTCCTTTGGATGAAGAATTGGTTTTCGAAAGAGTAAAAGCGCACGGAAAATGTATCGTTTTAACAGAAGAGCAGCTTAATAATTCTTTCGCAGAAGCTTTTGCACACAGAATTTCTAAGAATTGCTTTAAATATCTTGATGCTCCGGTTGAAACAATGGGTTCTTTGGACGTTCCTGCTGTTCCGATCAACTTGGTTTTGGAAAAGGAAATGCTTCCAAACGCTGAAAAACTGAGTACTAAAATTGAAGAAATGCTGAAATATTAATTCAAAATAAAAAATATAACGAATCAAAATCGATTAATTTAATCAGAATAGGAAATTTTCTATTCTGATTTTTTTTGCCTCAGTTTCAATTAATTTAATTTTCACAAAAACAGCATTTTGTATTAACAAAAATTTAGAATTAAACCTTTAAAAAGCAAAATTTAAGTTAATAAAAGATAATTGTGGCATAACTTCTGATATAGACTAAGCACACTTTTAAATCATAATATTATGTCGATAAAAATTAAAGTAGCGTTCTGCACAGAATGCAAAGGGTATCATTCAGCCACGCCAGTCAATCAAAAACATACAGATCACATCGATATTATAGATCACTTCTTTTATCATGGTGAACCTTGGTTTACGCTTGATCCCGGAACTTTTGAAAAAGCTTCAAAGCTTGAAAACACAGAGATAAAGACCATCAGCCTTGCCGAACATACCCAGCAAGATCATTTATATTGCCATTGCAGTAAAAAACGAGTGAAAAGGAGACATTTCAGCTACGAATATTTTGATACTGAACCTCAACTTAAAGCTGCAAAACATACAGCTGATGCTGATTACGATTTCAGAGATCTATATTTTACAGCCAACCAATTTCATCCGGCAAAAAACACAAAGTCTTTCAACTAAAAAGATAAATAATGATCTAAAAATATTTTTTATCAAGCTAAACTTTACGATCACTTCATTATAACTTTCAAATAATCAAACCTTTATTTTCATTAATAAGGTTTGATTATTTTTTTATTTTGAAATGAAATAAAATGTAACTTTAATATCGTATTTGGAAATGGTATTTATTTTGCTTTCCAATGTTGTTTCACAATAAAGCGACATACACAAATTATGATTACAACGAAGTATTTCAATTACAGACAGGTTCTCAATTTATCGGGAGTTCACTTAATCTGGATTTCGATTTGGTGCACACTTATCGCCGTATTATTTCACTTTTTTCATTGGCAATGGATGACGATTCCATGGGTTCCGGTTGCTTTAATTGGTACTGCTGAAGCTTTCTTGGTTGGTTTTAAAAACAATCAGGCTTACGACAGGCTTTGGGAAGCTCGAAAAATCTGGGGTGGAATTGTAAATTCAAGCCGATCTTTTGCGTCAATGGTTTACGCCTTCAACACCAATAATGAAAATATAGGAACTTTTGACTTGGAAGATAGAAAAAAGAAAATTGTTTACCGTCATATTGCGTGGTTATATGCATTTCGTGAACAGCTTTTGGTTCCGACAGAATGGGAGCACATCAGCGCTGAAGAAGAGCATCATCACAATATCAATCAAAGGAGAAACAGATTGATTAAAGCCGGTTTTCCTGACTATACAAGAACGCCTTTGTTTTTAAATAAATATCTTTCTGAAGAGGAAGTAAATTTAAAATCGCATTATAAAAATTTTGCAACGTTTTTAATTTCTCAGCAAGCAAAAGATGTTAATGATCTAAAAAATATAGATTCTATTACCGATTTTAACCAAATGCAATTGCAGACAGCTTTAAATGAATTTTATGGATTTCAAGGTCAGGCAGAAAGAATTAAAAAATTCCCTTCTCCAAGGCAGTTTGCGAGTACGGCATTTATTTTCAACGTTCTTTTTATTTTACTACTTCCTTTAGGTTTAGTGAATGAATTTGAAAAACTGGGCGACTGGGGAATCTGGACTTCAATTCCATTCTGCATCATCATCGGCTGGATTTACATCATCATGGAATTGGTTGGAGATTATTCTGAAAATCCTTTTGCGGGATTAATGTTCGACGTACCGATGCTTTCGATTTGTAGAACTATTGAAATTGACCTTTTGCAAATGACGGGAGAAACCGATATTCCGGAAGCTATTCCCTCTAAAAATGGAGTTTTGGTTTAAATTTTTCTGTAGGAATAAGAATGAATTTTACATTTTATAATATTATGATTCGATTCTTAGTGAATGACAAAAAGTTTTGAAAATTTCCCGATTTTGAATTGACTGACCTCAACCATAGCCCCGATTGAAGCTTTGTTTGAGCTCATTTTCGGTTGGTTTCGGCTGCGGCGGCTTTGCCGCTAGTCTTGGTCGGAAGA
>DKLU01000136.1 GCA_002455915.1 Chryseobacterium sp. UBA6632 | reverse complement strand
CTGTTGGTATTTCATTCTATACATTTCATGGGCTTTCGTATGTGATTGATGTGTATAAAAAACGTATTCCGGCAGAAAGAAATTATGTAGATTATGCCGTTTTCGTTAGCTATTTTCCGCTTTTGGTGGCTGGGCCTATTGAGAGAGCAACGCATTTACTTCCTCAAATTCAGGTGAAACGATCTTTCGATTATCAAAAAGCAAAAGACGGAATGGCGCAGATTCTTTGGGGATTTTTCAAAAAAATGGTGATTGCCGATAATTGCGCTCCGATTGTTAACGAAATATTCAATAATTATCAAACCGAAAGTGCAAGTAATCTCGCGTTGGGAGCCGTTCTTTTCGCTTTCCAGATCTACGGAGATTTCTCAGGATATTCAGATATTGCCTTGGGAACTTCAAGATTATTTGGAATAGAATTATTAAAAAACTTCTCTTATCCGTATTTCTCAAGAGATATTGCTGAGTTTTGGAGAAGATGGCATATTTCACTTTCTTCATGGTTCAGAGATTACCTTTATATTCCGCTAGGAGGGAGCAAGGGAGGCTTGTGGATGAAAATTCGGAATACTTTTATCATCTTTTTAGTCAGTGGTTTTTGGCACGGCGCGAATTGGACTTTCATTATTTGGGGCGGACTAAATGCCGTATTTTTCCTCCCGTTATTGTTGGCTGAAAAGAACAGGCATAATCTGGAAGTTGTTGCCATGGGGAAAATTATTCCTTCTTTCAGAGAGGTTTTCAGTATTCTTCTTACATTTACATTAACGTGTTTTGCATGGATTTTCTTCAGAGCAGAAAGCGTTTCTCATGCCATTGGTTATATTAAAGGTATTTTCAGCCAAAGTTTATTTTCGTTTCCGACCGAATTCCGTCCGGTTTTATTCGGGCTTGTCATTTTTATGCTCGGAATGGAATGGATGAACAGAACACATGATTACGGCTTGAAAATTCAGGAAAAAAAAACATTTGTTCAGGCTGTTATTTATATTGTGGTGGCATATTTAGTGTTGAATTTTGCCAATTTCGGAAGTAATGAATTTATTTATTTTCAGTTTTAAATGAAAAAGTTTCTTTCCATCTTATCCCTGTTTATCGCCATTATGTTTGTAATTGGCTTGATAAAACTGGCTATTAGCCCGAATACAAATTATTCGTATCCTTTTCTTAATGCGAAATTGGATTATCTTAAAAAACATCCTGAATATAATTTATACTTTATCGGAAGCTCAAAAGTGAATGATCAAATTGACAGTAAGTTGATTGATGAAAAGATAAAAGGTATCAAATCCTACAATTTAGGTGCAAATGCGGGTTTTAATCTTGAAAATTTTCAGACATTGGAATATGTTTTACAAAACCCTTCGTTTAAACCTAAATATATTGTTCTTGAGCTTCAGGATAAAATAAATATTACGAGACAGAATTTAAAAACGGAAAGAAGTTTCGGGGCTTTTAATTATGAAAACACACTTTTTGCAATGAAATTTCAGAAAGAGGAACATGATTATAAACAAGTTGCCTTGTCAGCTGCTTCTTTTGTATTAAATGTTTTTCATTTTAATAAATGTCACGACGAAAGAACAATTAGTAATGCTTACGATATTTCTGTAGATCAAAAACAAGGTTTTTCGGCGTTAGAATACAGTGTTGTGCCAAGAATGAAGGAAGCGAAACTGAAAGAGGTTATTAAGACCAGATTAGAAAAGTATCATGCAGATAACGAAAAGCATGTTCCAAATAAAATTTTAGTTGAAAAAATTAATGAATTGGCGGAAAAATGTAAGAAGAAAAATATTCAGCTAATCATGTTTATCCCTGGGCCTGCAGAGCCGGATGCGAAGAAACTTTTAGTATATCAAAATGTGTTGAAAGTTCCTGTGATAAGCCTTGTAAATCCTGATGCATATCCTGAGTTTTATCAATATGAAAACAGATGGGATACGGGGCATCTAAATGAAAAAGGATCGAGGATACTTTCTGCAAAAATGGCTCCGTTGCTGGAAGAAATTTTAGACAAAAAATAGAGTTATTTTCACATTAAGATTTAATTAAAGAACGACCAGGGTTTTGTAAATGATTGAGATAAGTCGTATTTTGCAGCCTTAAACATAAACCTATGATGAAAACATTCACTCAATTAAAGAAAAATATAGGTAAAAAGCCACAGGGGTTAAAAACAATAAAGGTAGCCTTGTTGGGTGATACAGCAACCCAGTTTCTTAATGTTGCACTGAAGGGCTCGGCGGTAGATCATGGCTTTGATTTGGATGTTTTCGAAGCAGATTTCGGTCAGATCTCCAGACAAATTTTAGATCCAACTTCAGAATATTACGAGTTTCAAGCCGATTATACGATCATTTTCGAATCTTCACATAAACTATTAAGTCAGTATTACAAGTCTTATAATTCTCAATTGAGTTTTGCCGAAAACAAAATCAACTACGTAGAAGAGTTATACGAAACTATTCAAAGTAGAACAAAAAGTAAGGTAATTTATTGTAATTTTCCGGGGATTGACAATCAGGTTTTTGGAAATTTTGCCAATAAAGTAGAATCATCTTTTGTTTTTCAACTAAATAAATTGAATTATCTTCTTTCCGCTCAAGTCGGAATCAATAAAAGTAATTTTTTCATCGCCGATCTTGTTTCACTTCAAAATAAATGGGGCAGAAATTTTATGTTTTCTCCCAATATTTATGTGAATACAGAAATGGTTCTTTCATTGGATGCGTTGCCAATTGTGGCAAATCATGTGATGAGCATTATTTCTTCTATTCAGGGTAAATTTAAAAAATGTGTAATTCTGGATTTGGATAACACCACTTGGGGCGGAATTATTGGTGACGATGGTTTAGAAAAAATTCAGATCGGAAGTTTAGGCATTGGAAAAGCTTTCACCGAATTTCAATATTGGGTAAAATCTTTACAGAAAAGAGGAGTTATTGTTGCTGTTTGTAGCAAGAATGATGAAGATAAAGCGAAAGAGCCATTCGAAAAACATCCTGATATGGTGCTAAAGCTTGATGATATCGCAGTTTTCGTTGCGAATTGGGATAACAAGGCAGATAATATCAGAAAAATTCAAAGTATTCTGAATATAGGTTTTGATTCTATGGTTTTTCTTGATGACAACCCGTTTGAAAGAAATATCGTAAGAGAAAATCTTCCTGATGTTTGCGTTCCGGAACTTCCTGAAGATCCAGCAGAATATCTTGAATATTTATACAGTTTAAACCTGTTCGAAACGGCAAGTTTTTCTGAAAATGATGCTGAAAGAACAAAACAATATCAGGTAGAAGCACAACGGGCGATTGCTTTGGAAAGCTTTACCAACGTAGAAGATTTCCTGAAAAGTATGAATATGGTTTCGGATGTTCAGGCATTCAATAATTTTTCAAAACCGAGAGTTTCTCAGTTAACACAACGTTCCAATCAGTTCAATTTAAGAACGATAAGATATACAGAACAAGAAGTTGAAAATTTAATGACTTCCGACAATCATCATACGATTTCTTTCACATTAGAAGATAAATATGGCGATAACGGATTGATTTGTGTGATTGTTCTAGAAAAGAAAGATC
>DKLU01000137.1:341-11728 GCA_002455915.1 Chryseobacterium sp. UBA6632 | reverse complement strand
CAAGAATTCGTTGTTTAAAACGGCTTCTTTTATTTCATCAATTCCAATTTGCTCTTTCGCATTGGTCTGAATAATTTTTATGCCTAATGCCTCTGAGAATTGCTGAATATCAATAGTAATTCCTCTTCTTTCCGCCTGATCGATCTGGTTCACCACCAAAATCATCGGAACGCCCAAATCCTGAATCTGCTGGAATAAAAGAAGACCTCTTTTTAAGCTTAGTGCTTCAAGAATGTAAATAACTCCGGCGTAATCTTTTTGATTATCAATTAAATATTTAGAAAAGATAGCTTCGTCTTCTGAACTTGGATACAAGCTGTAAGAACCCGGCAAATCGATAATCTCAACTTCCTCGTTCTTATACGTATAATTCCCGGAATGGCTTGCTACGGTAACCCCTGCATAGTTTCCGGTTTTCTGTTTTTTGTTGCTGAGTGCATTAAAAACCGTTGATTTTCCTACGTTTGGATTTCCTACTAAAAGTATCTGTTTTTTTTGAGTGTCCTGCATTAATTCAATTCTTCAACAATGATATAATCTCCTTCTTCCTCACGAAGAGCAATACGGCTTTTTTCATCTCCAAACTCTACATACATGGGTCCGCTGAACGGGGCCTGATACAAAATCCTGAACAAAGTTTCGGGAAGAAGCCCCATTTCAATGATCTTGTTGGGCATTTTCAGACTGTCATTATCATACCCTACAATTTTTCCCATTTTGTTTTTGGGAAATCCACTCAACTTATGTAAATCCTTCTCTTTCAAAGCCAAATTATTTGTGCCTGCAAATATACGTTATTTAAATTTAATCTAAATAACGGATTTCTATGAAAGAAATCAACCCAAACACATCGCTGTATCTGGGTTGATTTTACAAAATATAATTTAGTTGATATGAAGCTATTTATTTCGCCTGTCCTACTTTTTCTACGTTACCTACTTTTATTTTTTCGTAAGGAGGTTCAATAGGGTTGTCATTGGCGTTGAAGAAATCTTTGTATGCTTTTTCCTGTTTTTTCATCATGTCTCCGATGGTTCCATCCATTCCCGGAATAGATTTGGAAAGCATATCCTGAGTCATCATCGGTCTTATCGTTGCAAATGGATCTTTCTTGAAATCGCTGTAAGTTTTTTCAAACTTCTCTCTAGATAATTCATTCACTTTACCTCCTTTTAAGTTCATGAAATTTTCAACGTAAGAGAATTCAGTGTAATTATTAATTTTCTTGTTTCCCTGTAAAACCCAAGAATAGTCTTTTTTATCGTCTTCAATTTTCACGATCAAGCCTGGAAGTCCGGAAAATTTATAAGGCCCATCCTGAAACGGAATATCTGAAGAGAACCAAGCCGTCCATTTTCTTCCTCCAAATTCAGTTGTTGCTTTTTGAGCATTGTATTCGCCTATTTTTTGCTTGTCGCTAAGGATATTCCATTTTAATTTTAAATCTTCATTGTAACCGATATTACTTGGCGTAAATCCGCTTGTGATTTTATCTACATACTGAATCTTCATTGTTGGATAAAACTTATAGATTCTGGCTGAAATCTTCGGTGACTTCATCGACTTTGAAAGATCTTTCATCATTCCAGATTTTTTCATGGCTTCAAATTCAATTTTCATGATTGAATCTTGAGCAATTATCGTATAATCTTGATAGATAGATCTATTTTTATCGGTAATATCTAAAATCGTGATTACTTTATCAAGCTTTGCCGAATCTTTCTTTGGTTTGAATGTTAATTCGTAAAAGAAACGATTGGCGGTTTCCTTTTCCTGTGCGTTTGCAAAAATTACAATAGCTAATAAGAATACTGAAAAAAGTTTTTTCATTTTGAAAGGTTTTACTAATTAGTTTACTATCCTCAACTTTTGTTACAGATTTTGTGCCTTTTTATTTTGAATTGATTTTAATGAAATTAAAAACTATTGATTTTCAATTAAATAGAAATAAGATAATGATAAACATCAGTTTGTAACATCATTCTCTTAGAGATTATGAAACAAAAAAACCAACCTCAGTGAGATTGGTTTTTGTTATTTATTTAAAGTTGAATTTTACGGTAAACATGACCTGACTTGGTCGAAGCTGAATCTTCGTGTAAGAAGAACTATTCGTGGACTGGTTGATATTATAAGTTTCAAAGAACTTTCTATTGGCGATATTTAACCATTTCAATTCAAAATCAATTTTCTTTTTAGACCATGAAAACTGATAAGAAACATCATAAAATGCATTTTTATACTTATTAATTCCGTCACTTGTATTCACCTGATCCCAGTTGAAACCAATGGTATGATTTTCTATTGGATAAAAATACAGCGCCAGATTGTGATTAAATCCTGAGTTTACTCCCAATCTGCTTTGAGTTGTACTTAGACCAACATTATCCTGTTTATTTCTTGATAAATTAAGCGTATAATCTAAACTTGCCCAGCTGAAATATGTATTGTTGAACTTAAACCCGTAAGTCTGAGTATTATTTTTACTTAAATATTGAGTATCATCTAAGAAAGCATCAGATTTTGACAATGTATTTCCGTAGCTTACAGAAGCATTAGTCTTGAATTTTGGAAAATATTTACCTACTTCTACATTAAATCTATTGCTTTTTGCGTGGTTTTCTCTTTCAATATATTTAATTAAAGTAGACCCTGTATTTACATCCAAAATTGGAGAAGAAAGTAAATTTCTTTTATTATCACTCAATGAATAATTTACATTAAAAAACAAATTATTTAGTGGGTTTCTATATTCAATTCTTGATCCTACACCTTTAGAAGTTGTCTGCGGAATCGGATTATTAGGATCCATCACATTAAATCCTCTTGGGCTTAACAGCATATATCCTGCATACGCTGTCTGAACATCTCCAAAATTATTGCTGATATTTCCGTTTACGCTTGCTTTCCAGAAAGAGGCAAATGTATACTGCACAAATGCGTTGGGAGTAAATGTAGTTTTATTTAATGATTTTGAAACTCCTCTCAGATCGTCTTCAGCCTTAATACTGTTGAAATTAGCCGGAAAATTAGCAAAAACACTCCATGATTCAGATTTATAATTTACCCCAACTGAAGCTGAAGGTACAATTTCAGTAAATTTCAGATTGTTTTCATAAATACCATCATTAAAATTAGGCGGAACGTCCCCAGGAATGGCAGGATTTGTAATAGCTGCTCCATCAAAATTTGTATTGAGCTTATCTGTGGAAAAATCAAATCCTACTTGTGGTGTGAATGTCCATCCTTTTGTAGAAAAACTAATATTCGCTGAATGTGACGTGTCTAGTGTTTTCAATCTAAATTGCTGCATTGCCGACGTTCCCGGTGCAAAATTTACAATCCCGTATTTATCTTTTTCATTCGGATCTGTTGGATCTGTTTTTGGAAGTTTGTAAGGTAACTGTAAATAGTTTGCCGGGCTTACAACCAATGTCTGTTGATCATCCTGATAATTGATATACGATTTGAAGTTTACCATCTTCTCTCCCCAAGGGATAATCGTGCTCAATGAATTTTGAAATGACGATGTAGGAGACTCTACCGATTGATTTCCTGATCTTCCTGCTCTGTCTGCAAAAGCTCTGTCTGCATTCCAGAACTGGCTGAAACTTGTAGTGTTTTTAAAGAAGCCTTTCTTCGCATTTTTAGTAAAGATCAATTCACCTTTTAATTTATCTGTATAAAAGTTATTTCTTGTGCTCATTACCACTGTAGATTGCTGTGGTCTTTCGCTCGTTGGGAAGTAAGTTGTTTCGTTATAATCTTCTCTTTCTACCGCATTATTGGTGTAATTAGCACTTGCCTTTAGTTCCCATTCTTTCTTTTTATCAATATTTGTAAGATAGTTGGCAGATAAATAATGAACATTATTCATTAAGTATCTTTTAACGGGCAAATTGGGTGTACTTGCTGTTTCTACATTCAGCCAATCGTTTTGAGATGCATTAATTCTTCTTCCTTCCCAACTGCTTCCGAATGCCAGAATATTTCCTTCATTTTCCACCTGCTCGCCCATGTTGTTGGTTTTATAATTAACTACCCATTGACTTTTCTGTCCGAAAAACATAGGTGTTAACTTCACATTCCAAAGCCAGGGATCACCGAAGCCTGTTCCTACTTCACCACGACCGGTCATGGTTACTGAATTTTTAAGCTTAATATTAATAGCTGCCTGATCAGAAGGGACTTTACCCGAAAGAATCTTTACCGGCTGGTGGTTTTCAAGAACTTCAACTTTCTGTACAGCATCTTTCGGAAGCGAGTTATTGATTGTTCCATAACCGCCTTCCATTAAGTCTTTTCCGTTAACGTAAAATTTATTGATGGCATTTCCCTGATAAAGAATACTTCCGTCGGTATTTACTTCAATTCCGGGGATTTTCTTCATTACATCAGCCAATGTTCTGTCGTTTTTGCTGTCGAATGCTTTCAAATCGTATGCAATGGTGTCACCTCGTGAGGTAATCATTTTGGTTTTTAGCTGGACTTCTTTTATTTCTGTAGCTTCAGACTGAAGTTTAAAACTCAAACTCTGATCGCTATTGCTGATTTGCTTTGTTAATGGTTTTTGGTTGAATGCTTTTACCTTCAAATCTACATTGGGTTCTGCCGTGGTAAAAGTAACTTTGTATTCCCCCTTTGAGTTGGTAATTCCGTAGGCAAGAATGGCGTCTTTTCCTGGTTCTTCTATAGTCACACTCGCGCTGGGAATTGCTACTCCGTCTTCATCTGTAATTTTCCCCGAAACTGTTTTTTGTGCAAAAGACAATACTGAGAAAAATATCATCAAAAACAAAGAAATCTTCTTTTTCATAATTATTATTTGCGTAATTAGTTAGCTGTTTTGAATTTTTGTTACACTTTTAGTAAAGATCTAAGATAATCTAAAAAGTTAAATTGAAAATTATCACTACAAACATAGTGATAAAATCATTTAATACATCGTTTTATTTAGAAATTTTTAGATTTTATGGGAGATAAAATTTTGAATATTGTTTACAAATCGAATGAAAAGACAAATTTCCTAGCCGTGATTGCAGCGGCATCCTTTTGGGAAGCAATGCGGAACAAAAGATATAGCGGAAAGCGCGAAAAAGCTCCTGATGAAAAATATTTCATAGGAAAAGGCTATTTTGAAAATAATTTAATGAATAAAAGAAAACAGATATATTGTCTAAATCTATCTAAAATAAATTGCATTTATCTGATAATTTAAAAAATTGCACTTTCTTTATGAAAATAAATGGTATTGCAGAAAAATTCTATTTAATAAGATTCTTTATTGTTTTTATTTAGTCTAAATATTTAAAATAGTGATTTGAATCATAGATTAAAAAAAACTTAAACGCTACAACGTAACTATTTATTTAATAATTTTGTAACATAAAATTTATAAGATGGGAATTAATTTAAAGCCTATAGATATTGTAGATGATATTACTCAAGAAGAATTCATAGAAAAATATCTAAAGCCCAGGAAGCCCGTTGTCATCAAAAACATGGCAAAAAAGTGGCCTGCTTACCAGAAATGGACAATGGAGTATATGAAAGAAGTAGTTGGAGATGTGGAAGTTCCGTTATACGACAGTTCCAAGGCTGATCCCGCTGCTCCCATCAATGCTTCCGCTGCTAAAATGATGTTTAAAGATTATATCGATCTTATCCAGAGAGAGCCTACCGATCTTAGAATTTTCTTGTTTGATCCTATAAAACATGCTAAAAAATTATTAGACGATTATATCTCTCCAAAAGATCTAATGGGCGGATTTTTAGATAAATATCCTTCCATGTTTTTTGGTGGAAAAGGTTCGGTAACCTTCCTTCACTACGATATCGATATGGCGCATATTTTCCATACTCACTTCAACGGAAGAAAGCATGTGCTTCTTTTTGATTACAAATGGAGAGAAAGATTATACCAGATTCCTTATGCAACCTATGCTTTGGAGGATTATGACATAGAAAATCCGGATTTCACAAAATTCCCTGCCTTAGATGGTATAGAGGGTATTGAATGTTATCTTGAACATGGAGATACGCTGTTTATGCCGACAGGTTGGTGGCACTGGATGAAGTATCTGGACGGAAGTTTCTCTATTTCTTTGAGAGCTTGGGATAAATCTTGGGCAGTAAAAGCGCATTCTTTGTGGAATCTTACCTTCCAACGTAAGTTTGATGATATCATGAAAAAGAATTTCAAGAAGAAATATATGGACTGGAAAGAGAAAAAAGCAATCGAAAGAGCAGAACTCGCTTTAAAAAGAGGGTTGCCGAAAAGATAAAATGAAAAGACGTTTCCACTCGAAACGTCTTTTTTTTGTTTTATAAAACTCTATAAATTGGATATTGTCTGAAAGTTTTTTCCTCGAAATAAGGAGAGTTTTTATAAACCCAATCCAGCTGAGCCGTTCCATCGTCGGCGAATTTTTTGTCGGATGCTTTTTTGGCTTCGAATCTTTGTTTTAAATCTTTATCTTTTTTCAGTAATTCTGCCGCCGTATCTTCAAAAATATAAGCTGAATAATATTCTTTCTGGGCTAAAATTCCATCAAAGAAATTCCAGTTGAAGAAAGAATCCAATGCTTCCGGTTCTAAGGTTTCAATAATATATTTTACGCCATCTTGATTTGTTGGAACGAGGTAATCTCCGGCAGAAAATAATATATTTTTATTGGATTTATCAACTGTTGTTTCAAAATGCAGATAATGACCTTCATAAGGATTTTTAACCGTTTTAAAATCATTTATTTTATAAGATTCCACCGCAATTGTACTGTCTTTCTGAATCGGTTTCATTTGAATCTGATTTCTTTTAAACTCTTCAATTACCCGATATTGCGATTGCGGGATCACATAATATTTCGGAATCGTGATGTAACCCGTCGGAACCGCCGTTGTGAACAATTTTATATTTTTAGTGAAAGGTTTATTTCTGTCATAATACAACCTCGATTTTCCTGAAATTTCGCTTGGCTTGTATTTCCCTTCATACCCTTTAAAATCCATCGTAGAGTATTTCGTAGAATCAATTTTCCAACGAATTCCATACTGTTTTCCGGCTTGATATTGTTTTAAATTTTCAATTCGAAGCTGTTTGATCTTTTTGTAATCTTTGTCTAAATTCTGAAGATTGACGAGCATATATTTGTACGTTGCATCGACTCTTTTGTCATAAGGTTTCAACATATGCGTTTCAGGAACCGTTCCCAAAGAATTGAACAAAGTCGTGTAACCCGTAGAATATCTCGGAGAATCCTCAAACAAAGCAAAACCAACTTCCGGAACATCTCCATGAATATTGACATAAGGCGTGCTTTCGTAACCTAGTTTCTTCAGATCTTCAAGATTTTTAGCTTGATAATTATTGTAAAAATATTCACCCAAAACATTTCCCAACCTTTCTTTAAAAGTAGAAATATAAGTGAAAGTATACTGATAATCTGCTCCGTTACTCACGTGATTATCAATGAAAACATCAGGTTTCAGCCATTGGTAAATCTCCTGAAAGCTCTTCGCATTTTTTGTATCTGCTTTAATGAAATCTCGATTCAAGTCATAATTTCTGGCATTTCCTCTAAAACCGTATTGTTCAGGACCATTTTGATTAGCTCTGGAAAACGAACCGCGATTTAGCATGCCGCTTACATTGTATGCCGAAATCGCTGCAATCACAAAATTCTGTGGCGTTTTGATTTTCTTTGTCGCTAAATCTCGCATCAACATCATCGTTGCATCGATTCCGTCCGGTTCACCAGGATGAATGCCATTGTTGACGAAGAGAATTGCCTTTTCTTTTCTTAATTGATTTAAATCTTTCTCAGGAAACGGATTGTAAATAACAACATAAATTGGTTTTCCATTATCATCTTTACCTTTTTTCAGATATTGAATGGTATTAAAATTTTTAGCTAAGTCTTGATAATACGAATTCATCTCGTCATAAGTAATGGTCTGATTTCCATTTCCTTTTTCGAAAGGTGTCTGAAATTGATTTTGTGCAAAAGCTAAAGTTGAAGCAAGAGAAAATAAGAGATATTTCAGTTTCATTGAAGTGATATTTCGAGCTTTAAAATTACGAAACTGATTGTTTTTAACGCAAAGGTCGCAAAGATTTTATTTACAATTGTTCTGCATATTTTCGTTCGCAAAGGCGTTTCACTCAGCAAAGGCTTTATGTTGAATTTGTAATTATTACATAAGGTTTGTCCTTCTGACGAAGGAAGAATTTCAATAAAAATTATTAGAGATTCTTTAATCTGCTTCGCGACTTTCAGCATGACAAACTTGATGTCTATTTTTATTCTATTCTCGCGGATTGTACAGATTGCGCAGATGTTTATGCTTAAGGCTTTATCGGTTTTTAGTTCTAACATTATCGTTATTTCTCCCTTTTTCATCAGGATATAAAGTCGGAAGCGGATCGCTTTGCCAGAATTCTTTGGTATCAACATTCATTATAGTCAATGCTCCCGTGAAGGCTGCTCCGGTATCCAAATTCCAGACATTGGCTTTGTTGATGGGCTCTTTAATTCCCAAATGTAAAGTTGGCGTATGACCAATGAAAATTTCACTATACAGAAGCAATCTTTTAGGGTATAATTCGGAGTTTTTAGACAGCTTTTTATCCATCGCAACAGCAGTTTCCCAAAGGGTTCTATCCCAACGGTAATTGCTGGAATAAACTTCTTTTTCAGGACCATGCATAGACGAATAACCGGCATGAATAAACAACCGGTTTTCTTCGTCGATGTAGTAATTTTTCATTCGTTGAAAAAATTCAAGATGAGTTTTTAAATCTTCCAGAGAATACTTAGAGTAACTGTCGACTGTACTTTGTCCACCGTTGAAAAGCCACACATCAGGAGCTGTTCCAAAAGAAAGCCAGTCTTCTATCCAAGCATCATGATTTCCTTTGATGAAAATACATTCCTGTTTTTCGGAAAGCTCCATTAAAAATTGAATGATTTGAGAAGATTCGCTCCAACCATCAACATAATCTCCGAGGAAAATTAATTTATCGTTTTCAGTTACGTTGGCTTTTTCCAAAACCTCTTTCAACGCTTTGAATCCTCCGTGAATATCACCGATTGCTAATATTCTTTTCATTTAATTTGAAATATATTTTGCATCAACAAAATCCGTCAGCCAAACATTATTTTCGGAAAGATAGAAGTCTATTCCGTTATCAAACATTTCTTTTGTTTTGATAATTAAAATAATCGGTTTTCCGTGGCGCATTCCGACTTTTGTTGCGGTTTCTTTGTCCGGACTTAGATGAACGTGCTGTCTACTTCTTTTTTCAATTCCATTTTCAAAAATAGAATCGATATTACTTTCAGCTGTTCCGTGATACAGAAATTCGGGTGGTTGCTGGGGTTTCAAAGCCAAATCAATATCAATCGAATGCCCTTGGTTTGCTCTAATTTTAGTTTTATCTTCATTAAAAATAAAACGTTTTTTATCATTGGTTTCCACAATTTCTTCGAGTTGTTCAAAGGTAAGACCTTGATGAGACTCTCTTTTTGATTTTGTTATTAATTCATCAACACTTGTCCAACCGTTTTCATCTAAATTTAAATTGATGATTTCGGGTTTATGTCTTAGAACTAAGCTGATAAATTTGCTTATTTTTTTCTTTTGTTGTTCGTTCATGGTTTATGTTTTTTTTATTTCATTAATTTTTTATCTAATTTAATACAGAGTTCTTCTATATCTTCTTTTCTAGCAAGCACAGAAACCCATTCCTCAGGAATATTTTCAAAACCATAATAAATTCCTGCAATTCCACCCGTGATTGCTCCCGTTGTGTCCGTATCTTCTCCTAAATTGACTGCTTTCAAAACAGCTTCTGAATAACTTTCAGAATTTAGAAAACACCATAATGAGGCTTCTAAACTGTGAAGAACGTAGCCGCTTCCTCTAATCTCATCTTCTGAATATGTTGAAATATCATTCCTTAAAACTTTATCAAAAAGCTGAATCTCCTTTGGGTTAAAGTTTTGATTTTCTGCAAATTCCAAAGCTAACTTTTGTATATGATGAAAAGCCTCTCTTTTATCTTTTCCTTTAATCAATTCAATCGCAAAAATCACATAGACAAAACATGCAAAAACAGAACGGAAATGTCCGTGAGTAATGGATGAAACTTCTTTTACAGTTTGATATAATTTTTCAATATTTTCCTCATCTTTAAGATAAAAAGCTAACGGAAGAGTTCTCATCAAAGAACCGTTCCCATTATCTTCTTCAAAAATATTTCCTGAAAATCTGGCACTTTCTCCTTTAATTAATCTTGCAATCGAATGTCTTGTTGTTCCGCCAATATCGAAAAGCCTTCCGTGGGCTGTCCAATGTCCATATTTATTCCATTTAACAAAACTTTGTCCGATTTTTTCTAAATCATACCCTTTTGTCAATTCCTCTGCGATACAAAGCGTTAATGAACTATCATCACTCCAAGTTCCTTTCGGCTGATTCCAAGATCCAAACTCCTGCATATTTTCAACAGGAAACATTTTTAACGTTTCTCTACTTTTGAATTCCACCGGAACGCCCAACGCATCACCGATACAAACTCCAAAGATTCCTGCTTTTACAATGTTTTCCATTAGGCAAGATTTAACAATTTATCGTACAATAATTTCATTCCTTTGGTTGCGGTTTCTTTCATGACAACAGCTCTTTGTCCGTATCCGAAACCTGTTTCGTTGGGATTGATTACAATTAAAAGACAATCATCCTTGATATCATGAAGTAATCCCGCAGCAGGATAAACCTGCAGAGATGTTCCGATTACCAAGAAAATATCCGCTTCTTTTGCTTTTTTCGTCGCTTCTTTCATTAATGGAACATCTTCTCCGAACCAAACGATGAAAGGTCGTAATTGGGCTCCGTCTTCTGCTTTATCTCCGATGTTAATATCGTGTTTTTGTTCGTAAATCAAACCTTTATTATTGCAAGAACATGACTTAAATAATTCTCCGTGAATGTGGATGATATTCGTAGAACCTGCTCTCTCGTGCAGATCATCGATATTTTGTGTAATAATCTGAACATCAAAATGTTTTTCCAAATCAGCAATTAATTTGTGTGCATCATTTGGCTCTACTTCATGAAGTTGGCGACGTCTCTGATTGTAAAAATCCAATACCAAAGCTCGGTCTTTTCGCCATCCTTCCGGACTTGCCACATCCGTTATGCTATGATTTTCCCAAAGACCATCTCCGTCTCTGAAAGTTTTTATTCCGCTTTCGGCACTGATTCCTGCGCCGGTTAATATGGTTAGTTTTTTCATTTGTTTTTTATTTTAGTTTTTAAACGCTAAGCTCGCAAAGATTTTATTTAAAAAATACACCGTGTATTTTCGTTCGCAAAGGCGTTTCACT
>DKLU01000137.1:0-183 GCA_002455915.1 Chryseobacterium sp. UBA6632 | reverse complement strand
AAGGCGTTTCACTCAGTAAAAGATTATGAAATTAATCTTCAATTTTCATAAAATTTGTTGTTTTTCCAGTTTTCAACATTTTTAACCCAAGTTGGAATTCTGTTTTCATCGCAACATAAAATACTTACTCCTCCAGCCATTGCACAAGTTGTATCTCTGTCGCCCAAAGCTGAAACGGTATTC
>DKLU01000133.1:11146-11591 GCA_002455915.1 Chryseobacterium sp. UBA6632 | reverse complement strand
AAGTAAAAAGAGCCAAGTTAAAAGTAAAAAGGCAAAACAAGTTAAAGTAACACTTATCAAGATGAAACAAAATGATTTACTTACAAGAACTTTTACGTTTGGAGTAGACTGTCTTAAGTTTTTAAGAACGCTTTCAAATGATCCTGAAAGTAAATTGGAGAGATTTCAACTTGGTAAATCTGCTACCTCAATTGGGGCTAATTATGAAGAATCACAAGCCGGATCTTCTAAAGCTGATTTTAGAAATAAAGTGAAAATTGCTTTAAGAGAAGCTCGGGAAAGTAATTTTTGGCTTCGGATTTTGGAAAATTTAGATGGCTATAATTCAGAGGAATTTAAACATTTATTATAAATGAAAGTTTCGAATTGAAGAATATTCTGGCTGCAATCGTTAATAATACCAAACTTTAACCCTTTTTAATTTTTACTTTTAACTTGGCTCTTT
>DKLU01000133.1:0-11095 GCA_002455915.1 Chryseobacterium sp. UBA6632 | reverse complement strand
TACTTTTAACTTGGCTCTTTAAAATATTATGAAAGATATCCGTACTTTATCACTAGATCAGCTTAAAGACTATTTTGTGTCTTTGGGAGAAAAACCGTTTCGTGCGAAACAGGTTTATGATTGGCTGTGGAGTAAAAATCTCCATTCGATTGATGAAATGACGAATCTTTCGAAACCTCTTCGCGAAAGAATTGCAGAAGAGTATACCATTAACCCTGTTTCTGTAGATTTGCTCCAGAAAAGTTCAGACGGAACCATTAAAAACGGAGTGAAACTTCACGACGGATTATTGGTAGAATCTGTCTTAATTCCTACAGAAACGAGAACTACAGCTTGTGTTTCGTCACAGGTTGGATGTTCATTAAACTGCGAATTCTGCGCAACGGCAAGACTCAAAAGAATGAGAAATCTCGAAGTGGCGGAAATCGTAGATCAGGTTGCTTTAATTGACAGCCAGAGTAAAATGTATTTCAACAGACCGCTTTCCAATATCGTTTTTATGGGAATGGGAGAGCCGATGATGAATTATAAAAATGTGGTGGAAGCAATCCGAAAAATTACTCAGCCGGAAGGTTTGGGAATGTCTCCGAGAAGAATTACCGTTTCTACTTCGGGAATTCCAAAGATGATCAAAATGCTTGCAGATGACGAATTACGTGTGAAATTAGCCTTGTCTCTTCACTCAGCCATTGAGGTTAAACGTAATGAGATCATGCCATTTTCAGATAAATTTCCTTTAACGGATATTATGGAAGCTCTTCAGTATTGGTATCAAAAAACCGGTTCTGTAATTACTTTTGAATATTGTGTCTGGAAAGGAATTAACGATGGCGATGAAGATATTAAAGCTTTAATTAAATACTGCAAACAGGTTCCTTCTAAAGTGAATTTAATTCAGTATAATCCTATTGGTGACGGAAAATATGACCAGTGTAATAAACAAGCTGAAGAAAATTATATTCGTCAACTTGAAAATGCCGGAATTGTTTGCGTCGTAAGAAAGAGCCGTGGCGGTGATATTGATGCGGCTTGCGGACAGCTGGCCAACAAAACAGTGGATTAAAATTTCCTTAAAAACTCAATTTTATTTTCTTAAAAATTTCTTAATATCATACCTTTGCGTATTAAAACTAAAAGGTGATGATGGATTATTTTTTAGGTGAAGATGGGCTGGAAAATGTATATGCCTGGTCCATACCTTTGCATGCTACGGTTATCCTGGCAGAGATGATTTACAGCCACGTTTCAGAGGCTAAATTATATAACGGTAAAGACGTTGCTACGAGCGTCTATCTTGCATTGATGAACTTCGGATTAGACCTTATTATGAAGGCTTTTGCGATGGGTGTGATGTTTTTCTTTTACAGTCACAGGTTATTCTCTTGGGATTTTACGATTTGGTATTGGCTGATCTGTTTTGTGATCACAGATTTTGCGTACTATGTTCTGCATTATGTCGATCATCATTCGAGGGCGTTTTGGGCAGTTCATATCACCCATCACAACTCAGAATTTTTCAATCTTACAACAGGTTTCAGAAGTCCGGTTTTACAGCCGCTTTACAGATATTTATACTTTTCTCCATTGGCGTTTTTGGGGTTCAATCCTTGGCATATTATGGTGGTTTACGCCATCGGTCAGGTCTATGGAACTTGGGTGCATACGCAAACCGTAAAAAGCATGGGTATTTTAGAATATATCTTGGTAACGCCTTCTCATCATCGTGTTCATCACGCTTGCAATATCAAATATCTGGATAGAAATATGGGAATGTGCCTGATTATCTGGGATAAAATTTTTGGAACTTTTGAAAAAGAAGACCCTAACGTTCCTGTAAAATACGGAATCTACCCTAAAATGCCGGACAATAGACCAGATACCGTTCTTTTATACGAATGGCGAAAAATCTGGAAAGATATTAAGCAACCTGGTTTAAAATTTTCAGATCGAATCAATTATATTTTCAATTCTCCGGGATGGCGACACGATGGAACCGGTAAAACGGTAAGGCAGTTTCAAAAGGAATATTTGGCTAAAAAAGCCAGAAAAAAAGCCGACGCTCAGCAAAAGACAGCGTAAACCAAACGTTAATTTTTCAATAAAATCTATATAATCACTAGGCGGACTTTGGTCCGTTTTTTTATTTTTAACCCGTAATTTTGTGATATGAAAAAGATTATTGTTGTTTTAGCGATTACTATTTCTCAGCTTTCATTTGCTCAACAGGCCGATTTGTTTAAGATCAAAAAGTACAGAGTCAATTATTTGGATGAAAAAATTCAGGAAACTTCGGGGCTTAATTTTTTTGATGGAAAACTATATACGTTCAACGATAGCGGAAATGCGCCAGAGATTTTTGAGATCAATAAAAGTACAGGTGAAATTATAAACACGTTAAGAGTAAATGCTAAAAATAAAGATTGGGAAGCGCTTACCAATGACGGAAGCAACTTCTATATCGGTGATTTTGGAAACAATGCCGGAACCAGAAAAGATTTAGAAATTTACAAAGTTCCTTTCCAAAACGGGAGTCTAATTAATGATTCTGTGAAAACGATTTCTTTTAATTATCCTGAGCAAACAGATTTTACATCGAGAAATATAAATACAGATTTCGATGCAGAAGCCATGATTTATTTAAACGGAAAAATTCATGTTTTTACGAAAGAATGGGCTTCAAAAGCAACGACACATTATACTATAGATCCTGAAATTTCAGAAAATCAGCAAGCCCAAAAAGTGGAAAGTTTCAAAACAAATTATGTCGTGACAGACGCTTATTATTTTGATAAAAAGCTGTATTTGATAGGTTATACAAAGAAAACAGAAGTGTTTTTAAATATCTTCAAAGAAACAGAACCGGGAATTTTTTTCAAAGAAAATCCAAAGCATTATTATTTGGGAAGCGCGCTTTCCATCGGGCAAATTGAAGGTATCGCTGTAGATGAATCCGGAGTATATATTTCGGGTGAAAAATTCCATTCGCCGTTAGGAACTGCAAAACCGAGTTTTTATTTTATTCCTAAAGATAAACTCAAAGATTAATTTATCTTAAAATTGGCTGAAAAAAATTATCTTTGTAAGAATTAGTAATTTATCCATCATTCGAAGATTGTGGCGAACATTGTAGAAGAAATCAAGCAACCCATCAATGAGGAAATGAAACTTTTCGAACAAAAGTTTTATGAATCAATGCAGAGCAAAGTCCCTTTATTAGATAAAGTAACTCGTTTTATCGTTACTACAAAAGGAAAACAGATGCGCCCGATGTTCGTATTTCTATGCGCAAAACTTATCGGAAATGTAAACGAAAAAACCTATCGTGGAGCTTCCATGATCGAGTTGATTCATACCGCTACTTTGGTGCATGATGATGTGGTAGATGAAAGTTTCAAGCGTCGTAATTTCTTTTCAATCAATGCGTTATGGAAGAATAAAATTGCAGTTTTGGTAGGAGATTATCTTTTGTCGAAATCGGTTTTATTGTCAACGGATCACAAAGATTACGATTTGTTGGGCGTTATTTCAAGAACTATTCGCGAAATGTCTGAAGGGGAGCTTCTTCAATTAGAAAAAGCGAGAAAATTAGACATTACAGAAGATGTTTACTACGAAATTATCCGCCAGAAAACAGCTACTTTAATTGCCGCTTGTTGCGAGATCGGAGTTTTATCTAATAATGCTGATGAAACATTGGCTAAAAAAATGATGGACTTCGGAACTTATACAGGAATGGCTTTCCAGATCAAAGACGACCTTTTTGATTACTTAAGTTCAAACGTGATCGGGAAACCTGTAGGAATTGATATTAAAGAGCAGAAAATGACCTTACCTTTAATTCATACGTTAAAAATTGCCAACGAGAAAGATAAGAAATACTATTTCAATACGATTAAGCGTTATAATAATGACCAAAAACGTGTGAAAGAGTTGATTAATTTCGTTAAAAGTTCAGGTGGTTTAGACTATGCGATTACGGTAATGAAAGATTTTCAGCAAAAAGCAAAAGATATTCTGAATGAATTTCCTGAATCTGAAGCAAGAAAATCGTTACATCTTATGCTGGATTACGTAATTGAGCGTAAATTTTAAATTATATAACCTTCATTGTTACGATAATAACAGCTAGAACAATACAAAATAAAGCGATTAAAAATAAATAATCCGCAATAGTTTCAAACCTGTTTCCACGCTTTTGCTTGGTAGCTCTTATGGCTAAAAAAGAGAAGAAACAACTGAAGGCAAAAAAGAGACACGCTACTCCCGCGAATTCGTCTAAATACGTGCTGTGACTGATCTTGGTAATCTTTAATGAAGTGATAATCACTAGCGAAAATCCTAAAAGATTGCTCGATGCATTAAGGATGTGAGTCGACTTTTTTTCCATCTTTTACAAATTTATTCTAAGATAAACACAATTTTTTTTATTATCAAATTTTTAAAAAAGATTATTAAAAATTAAAATTAATTTAAAAAGTGTATATTAGCAAAATACTTCAAAATAAAAAATATTTAATATTTGGCTATGCAAACAACCTATATTGAAACACAGCAAATTTCCTTTCAAGATTTTAAAAATCAAATACTTGGAGATTATAAATTAGGAAGAATTTCTCGTGAAATGTCTTATTTGGGCAGAAGGGAAGTTTTAACAGGAAAAGCTAAGTTTGGTATTTTTGGGGATGGTAAAGAGCTTCCTCAGTTGGCTATGGCGAAGGTTTTCAAAAATGGAGACTTCCGTTCAGGATATTACAGAGATCAGACTTTTTCATTGGCTGTAGATGCATTGTCGGTAGAAAGTTTCTTTGCGCAGTTGTATGCAGATACAAGCGTTGAAAGAGAGCCAGCATCAGCTGGAAGACAGATGAATGGGCACTTTGCCACAAGAAGTTTGAACGAAGACGGAAGCTGGAAAGATCTGATGTCTCAGAAAAATATTTCTTCTGATATTTCTCCTACAGCAGGGCAAATGCCAAGATTGTTAGGATTGGCTCAGGCTTCTAAAGTGTATAAATCTGTACAGTTTGAAGGTTCTGAAAAGTTCTCCAACAACGGTAACGAGATCGCTTTTGGAACCATTGGAGATGCTTCTACGGCAGAAGGTCATTTCTGGGAAACTCTGAATGCAGCTTGTGCGCTTCAGGTTCCTATGGTTGTTTCTATTTGGGATGACGGGTACGGAATTTCTGTTCCTACAAAAAATCAGAGAGCAAAAGCAGATATCGCTGAAATGTTGAGCGGTTTCCAAAGAAAAGAAGGTGAAAACCAAGGTTGTGAAATTATTCAGGTGAAAGCTTGGGATTATGCGGCTTTATTGGATGCTTACGCAAAAGCAGAGCAGTTTGCAAGAGTTGAAAGTGTGCCGGTTGTAGTTCATGTAATTGAAGTTACACAGCCTCAAGGTCACTCGACTTCGGGCTCTCACGAAAGATATAAAAATGAAGAGCGTTTGGCTTGGGAAGCTCAGTTTGACGGATTGGTAAAATTCAGAGAATGGATTTTAAATTATTCAATCGAAATTGAAGGAAAAGAAGAGGTAATTGCTACTGTTGAAGAGTTGGATTCTATAGATGATGAAGCGAAGAAAACAGTAAAAGCTGGACAGAAAAATGCTTGGGATCATTATCAAAAAACGATTACGGATTTAATCAATTCGGTGTTGCCTTTAGTTGAAAATTTGAAAGGACAAAATGCTGAAATTGAGAATTATATTAATCATTTCAATAAATTAGTTTCAAAAGCTAAGAAAGATGTTTTCCATTTAACAAGAAAAGCAATATTAGCGACAAGAGGAACAAATTCTGCGGAAAGAAACCAATTGATGCAGAAATACAACGAGATTTTTGAAGTTGAAAAAGACAATTATTCTTCTCACTTATATTCTCAGTCTCAATGGAAAGCTGAAAATGTAAAAGAAGTAAAGCCCGTTTTCTCTGAAAATTCAGAAGAGGTTGACGGAAGAGTAGTGGTAAGAAACAATTTTGATAAAATTTTCGAAAAATATCCTGAAACTTTAGTGTTTGGTGAAGATGCCGGAAATATCGGTGACGTAAATCAAGGGCTTGAAGGAATGCAGGAAAAATACGGAGAAGTTCGTGTTGCAGATACGGGAATTCGCGAAGCGACGATTCTTGGACAAGGTATTGGGATGGCGATGAGAGGTTTAAGACCAATTGCCGAGATCCAGTATTTAGACTATATTTTGTATTGTCTACAAGGAATGAGCGACGATTTGGCTACTGTTCATTACAGAACAAAAGGAGGTCAGAAAGCTCCGGTAATCATCAGAACGAGAGGTCATAGATTAGAAGGAATCTGGCATTCAGGTTCTCCGATGGCGGGAATTCTGAACCTTTCAAAAGGTATTTTAGTTTTGGTTCCAAGAAACTTGACGATTGCTGCAGGATTCTACAATACGATGCTTCAAGCAGACGAACCGGCTGTAATTGTTGAATGTTTAAATGGTTACAGATTAAAGGAAAAGCAGCCTGATAACTTAGGTGAATTCACGATTCCTGTTGGAAAAGTCGATGTGACGAAAGAAGGAAAAGATGTTACTTTGGTAACTTATGGTTCGACTTGGAGAATCGTTATGGAAGCTGCTAATGAACTTGAAAAATTAGGAATTTCTGCCGAAGTTATTGATGTTCAGTCATTAATTCCTTTCGATTTAACGCACGAAATCGCTGAATCTGTGAAGAAAACAAACAGATTGGTTGTAATCGACGAAGATGTGGAAGGCGGAACTTCAGCGTTTATCCTTCAACAGATTTTAGAGAAACAAAAAGCATTCAGATTCTTAGATTCTGATCCGTTAACGATTGCTGCCAACGACCACAGACCGGCGTATGCAAGTGACGGAGATTATTTCAGCAAGCCATCTGCGGATGATATGGTTGAAAGAATTTATGCTTTATTTAATGAGACAAATCCTCAAAAATATCCTGCGATATTTTAATGTGGAATTTAAATAATTTGAAAACCGCTTTCTTTTTGGGAGCGGTTTTTTTGTTTTTAATTTGTAATTTTGGATTAAATGGTAAATATTGAATTTTTAAGAAAAAAAAATTATAAGTTTCTCCAAGAAATAGGTCAAGGAGGAACTGGAAAAACTATTTTGATAGAAGATGAATATATTGATGAAATATTTATTTGTAAAAAATATTCTCCATATAATGAAGATGATAAAGAGTTGTATTATAATTATTTTATTGATGAAATAAAGCTTTTACATACAATCCATCATAAAAATATTGTCAGAATTTTTAATTATTATTTATATCCTGAACAAACAACAGGATATCTATTGATGGAATTTATTAAAGGATCTCTTATTGATGAATTTTTAAAAAGTAATCCGGATAAACTAGAAGATGTCTTTCTTCAAGTTATTGATGGTTTTAAATATCTTGAAGAAATAAAAATTTTACATAGAGACATTCGACCAGGAAATATTTTAGTTTCGGAAAAAGGAGTTGTCAAAATTATTGACTTTGGTTTTGGAAAATCAATTGAATATTTAGATGATCAGAAAAGTATAACTTTAAATTGGAGATATACAACACCTAATGAATTCAAAGACAATATTTACGATACTAAAACGGAGATTTATTTTATCGGAAAGATGTTTGAAGAAATTATTTTAAAATTAGATAATATTGATTTTAAATATAATTCAATCATTCAAAAAATGATTATTAATCACGAAAATAGAATCTCATCTTTTTTCAATATTTATAGAGAGTGTATAAACTTGTCGAATGAATATCTTGATTTTAATTATTCCGAAAAAATTATTTATAAAAACTTTGCAGATAATATCACTAATATTATTCAAAAATTTTCTGAAAATATTAAGTACAATTCTGATCTTGATGAAATTATTATTGAGCTTGAAAATCTAAGCAATAATTCAATTCTCGAGGATAATATTCAAAATAATAATAAATTGATTAGAATTTTTATTGAAGGTAGATATAGTTTTTATACTGCAAGAAAATTCACAGTTTCAAATATTTTAGCATTTACATCTTTATTAAAAAGCTTACCTGAAAATAAAAGGAAAATAGTATTAAACAATTTATGGGAGAGATTTGATAATGTTGAACGTTTTTACGAAGAAATAGATGACGAACTTCCTTTTTAATTTATAAAACCTTAATAAAAAAGACTATCAAACAACAGCCTTTTTTATATTCTTCCCTTCCAAAAGCATCTTACAATCCTTTGCTTTCTCAGGATCATACACATGATATTTCGTTTCCCATTCCTCCAACTGATATAAAATAGGCAGCAAAGCCAATCCTTTCTCAGTCAAAGAATATTCAACTCGTGGAGGAAGCTCTTTGAACTCTTCACGAATCACCAATCCATCGGTTTCCATTTCGCGTAATTGATCTGTTAAAACCTTTCTGGAAATCACATTAATTCGCACGGCAAGTTCACCAAAACGTAATTTTCGATCTTTGATAACCAATACAATAATAGGTTTCCATTTGCTTCCTAAAGCCGACATCGCTTTCCCTAAAGGGCAACTGTAAGCCATTAACTCATTCTTTTTCATAGTAAAAATTTCAAGCGTTACTTTTACGTTACTAATGTAAGTTACTCCAAAGTTACCACTTTTTTTAATTTGTAAGATACAAAAATGAACTATTATTAGTTACTTTGTGTAACAATTATAAAATATACTTTTACCAATGAGTACAGAATCATTATTCAAACCTTTTAAATATAAAAATTTAGAACTTAAAAATAGAATCGTAATGGCTCCAATGACGAGAGCGCAGTCTGATAATGGAGTTCCTACTCAGCAAATTACGGAATATTATGCAAGAAGAGCAGCTGCAGAAGTGGGATTAATTCTTTCTGAAGGAACAGTAATTAACAGACCTGCTTCCAAAAACCTTCAGAATATCCCTGATTTTTACGGAACAGACGCTTTAAATGGCTGGAAAAACGTAATTGATGCCGTGCATGAAAATGGAGGAAAAATGGGACCTCAAATCTGGCATGTTGGAGACACTAGAAGTTCTGAAGATTATCCGCTGGAAGATATGGAAAAGGCTTCTACCATGACGTTGGAAGATATTCAGGATACAATTGCTCAGTTTGCAGCTTCTGCCAAATCGGCTAAAGATCTTGGTTTTGATGTGTTGGAAATTCACGGAGCACACGGATATCTGATCGATCAGTTTTTCTGGGAAGTGACGAATACCAGAACAGATGAGTATGGTGGAAAAACGTTGAAGGAAAGAAGCAAATTTGCGGTCGATGTTGTAAAAGCGATCAGAGCTGCTGTTGGAGAAGATTTTACGATTATCATCCGTCTTTCTCAGTGGAAACAACAGGATTATAAATCAAAATTGGCTCACACTCCTGAAGAAATGGAAGAATGGTTATTACCATTAAAAGAGGCTGGGGTGGATATTTTCCACTGCTCTCAAAGACGTTTTTGGGAAGCTGAGTTTGAAGGTTCTGATCTGAATTTTGCTGGTTGGGCTAAGAAAATTACTGGTCAGCCAACAATTACTGTGGGTTCGGTAGGTCTGGAAGGGGATTTTATGGGTGCATTTGCCGGTCAGGGAACCGAAAAAGCAGATTTAACCGAGCTTACCAAAAGATTAGAAAGAGGAGATTTTGACCTTGTTGCCGTTGGACGTACACTTTTACAGGATCCAAACTGGGTGATGAAAGTTAAAGAAGGAAACACAGAAGAACTTCTTGATTTTTCTGCTGAAAGTTTAGCTACTTTATACTAAAATTCAATTGTGAATGGTGAATTGCTTTGCGGTTAATTTTAACCTTCATTATTAACAACTATTCACTGGCAAAGTGATATCAGCTGTTCACGATTTATATATATCTTGATTACCTATTTAAATTTTTAAACGAAACCAGCTTTCAGAAATTCTGAAAGCTGGTTTTTTTTTATTTAGAAATAGGGCTTGTTTAAAAATTGAAAAAGTGGTGATTTACTATTTAATCAAATTCGGTAAAATTTTCGTAAAATTTTTATTGTAGCAAGGTTTTATAACGTGGTTTAAAGAATTTAATGAAATTCAGTTTTAATACATTTATAATGGTGTAAATAACTGAATATTTATGATTTATATCGATGTTAGAATTGATAGATATCGTTTCTGTAATTTCGATTAAACTGCTTTGGAAAAGAGAATTTTTGGTTTTGATATTATTCGTTCCCTTGCCATTTTGTTGGTGATGACAGGGCATGTTTTAGGGTATATTTATGAGGGTGAATATTCGTTTTTTATTAGTTTTTTCAGTGGTTTATTTGGGGTTGAATTATTTTTTGTCTTAAGCGGTGTATTGATTGGAAAATTATTAATAGAAGTATTTGAGACTAATAATATAAGACAAAATGTAAAGAATTTTATTATCAGAAGATGGTTGCGTACGTTACATCTTTATTTTATAATGCTTTTTGTTTATTGGTTTGGTAATAAATATTTTGATTCCGTTAAAAATGCAGATGTTGCCTTATGGAAATATTTTCTTTTCGTTCAGAATTTTTTTCATGTACAACCTACTTTCTTTGGTGTTTCATGGAGTTTAAGTATTGAAGAATGGTTTTATATTGTATTCCCTTTTACTCTGTTCTTGATTAAAAAAATAAAACAGAATTTATCTACCAAAAGAATATTTGCTGCGGGAGTTTTTATATTTCTGCTCGGATTTCTTCTAATACGGATGATTGCTTTCAGTCATTATAATTTCAACTTTTATGAAGGAGTAAGAAAAGTGGCTTTTTTACGATTAGATGCGATAGCTGTGGGTATTTTAATGTCGGCGGCTTTTTATTTTTATGAAAAGAAAGTTCTTTTAAGCAGATATATTCTGTTGGGGCTTGGAATCGTTTTAATAATGAGCAATCAGTATATTATTATCAGAAATCATTATTCTAATCTTTATTATTTTAATACTTTTTATTATTCCGTTTTAGGGTTGGGATTGGCTTTTGTTTTTCCTGTTTTTAAAGAAATTAAATGTTCAAACAGATTATTTTTAAATATTTTCACGTTTATAAGCAAAATATCATATTCTCTGTATTTACAACATTGGTTGGTCTTTAAAT